>NZ_JBQCWL010000005.1:0-206002 GCF_051957375.1 Neisseria sp. P0017.S009 | reverse complement strand
AAATTCTAACTAACTGTGTTATACTGTCTGCTTCGTTTTCTTCACCGCGTCAGCAGCGAAGAACCGAACTATACGCCCCCAAACAAAACCAGTCAACACACAATTTCAAAAAAATTAAAATTTTTTCACAACTATCTGTATTTAAATAATTTAAAATTTATTGGATTTTATCGTTCGATAGATAAAACAGATATCCAAAGATAAATAGTCCTGCAGTTTTACTCTTAATTGCCACATTCAAACACTCTATATCTCTATACTACTGGCGCTTTAGTCCCATCTACTCTTACAATCTCTACTTTCTCCAATAAAACAATCATAAATTTAGAATAGTCCCTATTATGAATAACGAAAAGATTCAACAAAAATTTGAACAAGCATATCACTCTTTTATCGAAGAGGAAAATTACGAGGAAGCGCTAAAACGTGCCGAGATTCTTTGCCTTCTCAATCCACAATCTGTCGAATTTCATCACAAAGTTGCTTATGCCTATCTGAAGCAGTTGAAATGGGAAAAAGCCATTGAGGCTGAAATGAAAACGTTAGAGCTGGATAGCACCTATATTCCTGCTTTGGATTTACTTGCCCATGCTTACGGCGCCCTAGATAATTGGGAAAAAACCGGGTTTTACGGTCATCAGGCTTTGGTTCTAAAAGACAAAGCCATCCCAGACCTAGAACATGAAATCATTCCAACACCAGCTCCAAAAAACGGCAAACGGATTATCTCCTTTTCTTTATTTGGCAATAATTCCAAATATATTGAGCCTGCCGTCTTAAACACCCAGCTTGCTCCTGTACTTTTCCCCGGTTGGACATGTCGTTTTTATATTGACGATTCTGTATCGGCTGAAGCTATTCAACGATTTAGAAATAACGGTGCAGAAGTGATTAAGGTTGGCGCTCCATTGGACAACTGGCCGGGTACGATGTGGCGCTTTCTTGCCATCAATGATCCCGAGGTTGAATACGTTATTTTCCGTGATGCAGATTCTATTATTTGTTATCGTGATGCAGCGGCCGTATCCGAATGGATAAAAAGTGGTACACTATTCCACACTATTCGCGACTCAGGCTCGCATACTGCCCTAATTCTTGCGGGTATGTGGGGCGCTAAAGCGGGCGCAGTCCCAGATATGCAGGAAAGGATTCAAAACTTTGTCGACGAGGGCTATCCTTCCAGGCATTTTGCCGACCAAGATTTTCTAGAAAAAGAATTGTGGGCCTATATCCGTCAGAATCTGTTTGCACATGACAGATTATTTGATTTCTGTAATGCACACGAAATTCCCGGCGAGTTCTACTCTAATTATCAAATCGCTTTCAGCGAAGGGGTCACCAGCTTTAATGCAACGACTGATTATGAAGACGGCAGTCTGGCAAGATGGACGCTGTACTCCAGTGCTTCGCCTTTGGTCAATCCGGACTACTCGCTCAATGTTGTTCCTGAATTTAAAGTCTGCAGTTATGTGACTGAAGTGAAAAACGGAGCGGTTTCAGCATTCTTACCGAAGAGATATGGCAATGCGATTAAAGCAAAACTGGCCAGGATCAACATCGAACAAATCTAATTTGATTTGATTCCTATATACCTCATTTAATGAACCCATTATTTATGAGCAAACACATTCTCCTCGGCATTACCGGCGGTATTGCGGCGTATAAATCTTGCGAACTGGTCAGACTGCTGAAAAAGCAAGGACATTCTGTATCAGTGGTAATGACAGATTCTGCGACGGAATTTGTCTCCCCACTGACTTTCCAAGCTTTAACCGGCAACCCTGTTTTATCGGATACCTATTCAGGCACTTCCAATAATGGCATGGCGCACATCAATCTGACGCGTGAAGCCGACGTATTTCTTATTGCACCAGCCACTGCCAATACGATCGCCAAAATTGCCAACGGATTGGCCGACAACCTGCTGACTACTTTGGCCGCAGCCAGAAAATGTCCTTTGGCCGTTGCGCCTGCAATGAATGTCGAAATGTGGAACAACCCTGCCAACCTGCGCAATATTGAGCAGCTGGTTTCAGACGGCATTACCGTGTTTTACCCAAACAGCGGCGAACAGGCTTGCGGCGAAACAGGTACCGGCAGAATGGTCGAAGCGGTCGATCTGGCAGATTTGTTAGAGGATTTATGGACACCCAAGCTATTGAGCGGCAAAAAAGTTCTGATTACAGCCGGCGCAACGTTTGAAGCCATCGATCCTGTCCGCGGCATTACCAATATTTCCAGCGGACAAATGGGCATGGCTTTAGCACGTGCGTGCCGTGCTGCCGGAGCGAAAGTCACGCTGATTTACGGTCAAATTCAGATGGCCTTGCCAGCAGGCTTGGCTCATTCCGAACAAGCTGTCAGCGCAGAAGCCATGTATCAGGCAGTTCACCGCCATATCCATGAGCAAGATGTCTTTATTTCCGTTGCAGCCGTTGCAGACTATAAAGTCAAAAACAGCAGCAACGAGAAACTGAAGAAAAACGGCAATCAGCCTCCAATTATCGAACTGACGGAAAATCCGGATATTCTCGCATCCGTTGCCGCCCTACCTTCTCGACCATTCTGCGTCGGCTTTGCTGCCGAAAGCCATCAGGTTTTGGAATTTGCTCGGGCAAAACGTTTGCGCAAAAACGTACCGATGCTGGTAGCCAACCAAGTTTCCGTTTCCATGGGCAAACCAACCAATCAAATCACCATTATTGATGACCTTGCCGAAACCTCATTTCCGGAAACATCCAAACGCCAAGCAGCGGATGAAATCGTCAAACGTCTGACTGAGTTGTTGGCTTGATAAAAAAAGGCCGTCTGAAAATTTTTCAGACGGCCTTTGTTCAAACACATTAAATCACAATCCCAATTCGCGCAGGAAACGAATATCGTCTGCCCAACCGGATTTCACTTTCACCCAAATCTTCAAAAAGACTTTGGTATCAAATAATTTTTCCATATCAAGGCGGGCTTCAGTAGAAATTTTCTTCAATTTCTCCCCACCCTTGCCAATCAAAATCGCCTTTTGGCTGTCTTTATCGACCAACACCGCGATATAAATGCGGAACAGTCCGCTTTCCTCTTCCTCAAACTGCTCCACTTCAACATTCATCGCATACGGCAACTCTTCGCCCAAATAACGGAACAGTTTTTCGCGCACAATCTCCATCGCCAGAAATCGGCTGGATTTATCCGTCACCATATCTTCCGGATACATCGGGATACTTTCCGGCAGATACGGCTTGAGCAATTCCAGCAAATTGGCAATACGCAGACCATGTTTCGCGCTGACTGCCTCGCTGGCGGCAAATTCAAACTCTTGGCGCACTTCATTGATAAAAGCCTCAAGCGCAAATTTGTCTTTGGCTTTATCTTTATCGATTTTATTGACCACCAATACCACAGGCGTATGCTTAGGCAACTGCTTCAGCACCACGCGGTCCGCATCGGTAAAGCGCATGGCTTCCACCACAAAAACCACCACGTCCACGCCGCTCAACGCTTCGGTTACGTTTTGATTAAGACGGTCATTCAAGGCATTGCGGTGATTGGTTTGAAAACCAGGCGTATCGACAAACACAAATTGCGCCGTGTCGTCGGTGTAAATACCGGTTACACGGTTGCGCGTGGTTTGTGCTTTTTTACTGGTAATACTGATTTTCTGACCAATTAAATGGTTCATCAGCGTGGATTTGCCGACATTCGGACGACCCACGATGGCCACAAAGCCGCAACGATAATCCGTCGGGTGTTGCGACTCGTTTTGCAAAAAGGTTTCGATATCCATTTATATATGACTTTCTTGATTGTTTCAGACGGCCTTTGCATTTTTTCAAAGGCCGTCTGAAGTATCATTTTTTAGCTTTTTTCAAAGGGAACTTCTGTTCCAACCACTCTAAAGCTTCACATGCCGCTTTTTGCTCGGCCACTTTCCGACTGCTGCCGCGTGCATTGCAGATGAAACCGAGTTCGCCCAAATCACAGGAAATCACAAACATCGCATCAGCCGTCTGCTCCGCCTGCTCTTCGATTCGGTATTTCGGCAGGGCAAAGCGACGTGCCTGCAAGGCTTCCTGCAAAGCGGTTTTACTGTCTTTCTTGCCGATATTCAAATCCGCACGTTTCACGCGTTCCGCAAACAAATGGCGAACCACTTTTTCCGCCGCAGAAAAATCAGCGTCAAAGCTGACCGCCGCAAACATCGCCTCCATTGCGTCAGCCAAAATCGAAGGCCGTCTGAAACCGCCGCTCTTCAACTCGCCGGCACCCAAATACAAACCGTCGCCGACATTCATTTCCAACGCGATTTCAGCCAATACGCCTTCATTCACCAAAGCCGCGCGCATCCGCGACAACTCGCCTTCCGACAATTTCGGAAACGCGTCAAACAACATCCGCGCCACTGAATAGTTCAAAATCGAATCGCCGACAAATTCAAAACGCTCATTGTGTTTGGCATTGTAGCTGCGGTGAGTCAAAGCCTGCTGAAGCAGCTCCATATTGCGGAACTCATAGCCCAGACGCTTTTGAATCGCTCGATGCGCCTGCTGTTTGAGCAAATCAGGTTTCATTCCATACTTTCAAAAAAACAGCCGGAAAGCACGCCTCATCCGCAGTGAAACAAAATAAAAAGGCTACACCGGCAACTTTTTTATTTTGGCTCATTGTTTCTTGCGTCCCTCAAGCCGATAAACAATCAAAAGCCGTCATGTTCAAACCTGACGGCACTTGCCGACATTGTACCATCAAACCGACCCTGCACACATCCGTGCGGAAAAGCGGCGAATCGTGTAAAATCATGCCAAATCATCTCTTTGCCAACTCCATGAACAAATTTGCCCAAGCATTGGCCGCAGCGCTCGACCGCTGCATTGTTACCAACACCGTCGCCGAACAAGGCAAACCCGTCGGCTTCCTCTACCGCGAAGCCCCCGTATTTGAAAACGACAGCGGCTGGCGTATTTTCAGCGGCGACGAAACCGACGAATACACCGACAATCCCGACAACTTCAGCATTGTCAGCCTCTCCGCCATTACCGCAGACAATCCCGACATCGCGCCCCTGCTGACTCAGGCAGAAGGCAGCGCGTGGGAATTAAACGAAGACGGCGAGTTCCAAGCCGTTGCCGATTGGCAGCCGCAAGAATAATCCATCCCCATTTCGTTTCAGACGGCCTTCCCTATAACCAGGCCGTCTGAAACCGAGCCGAATCCCTATTTCACCAATATTGAAGGAATCATCATGAACATTATCGAACCCCGCCTCGACGGTACCAACTTGCGCATCGGCATCGTTCAGGCCCGCTTCACCAACGAAATCGGCAGCGAAATGGTCAAAGTTTGCTGCCGCACCTTAAAAGAATTGGGCGTAGCCGAAGACAACATCACGCTTGCCACCGTCCCCGGCGCGCTTGAAGTGCCTATCGCGCTGATGAACCTCGCTTCATCCGAACAATTCGATGCCCTGATTGCCATCGGCGTTGTCATTCGCGGCGAAACCTACCACTTTGAATTGGTATCCAATGAATCCGGCGCAGGCGTCAGCCGCGTTGCCCTTGATTACAACATCCCGATCGCCAACGCCATCCTGACGACCGAAAACGACGAACAGGCCGTCGCACGCATCGAAGAAAAAGCCTCCGATGCCGCCAAAGTTGCCGTAGAATGTGCCAACTTGGTCAACCATCTTTTGTCAGAACAATACGAAGACGACGAAGAATAAGCTTCTCCCCGTATTGAATACCGCATATTTTCAGACGGCCTCTCAATCATGATATTGAGGCCGTCTGAATCATTCAATATTCAGCCGACAACCATCGGCACTCTCTTCACAAGGAATACCCATGAAAAGCCCACGCCGCCGCGCACGCGAGCTTGCCGTACAAGCTATTTATCAAGCAGGCATCAACAAAACTGCCGCCCCAGAAATCGCCAAAAACATCCACGAACTGTCCCAAACATCCAATATGGATGAAGAGCTGTTCAACAAACTGTTTTTCGGTGCACAAACCCATGCCGAAGAATACATGGAAAAAATCAGCCCCCTGCTCGACCGCGACGAGAAAGACCTCAGTCCTATCGAACGCGCCGTTTTGCTGGTTGCCTGCCATGAGCTGAGCACCATGCCTGAGACCCCCTACCCCGTCATCATCAATGAAGCCATCGAAGTCACCAAAACTTTCGGCGGCACCGATGGCCATAAATTCGTCAACGGCATCCTCGACCAACTGGCTTCACGCATCCGCCCTGACGAACCGCGCCGCAAAGGCTAAGACTGACTTCACATTGCGTCAGGATTACCGATATTTACCCTGTTTAGGCTAATCTGCTTATACAGCCAAACCATCAAAAAGGCCGTCTGAATTTCAGACGGCCTTTTTATATTTCGATTTATTCCGATTTTGGTATTTCATAACCGGGGCAGTTTTGTTTATTGCTGTTTTTTGCCCAGATGATACCGCTGTCGTTGTAATAAACGGTACAGGTTTCATTAGCGTTGGTTTCTTTGTTGGGTTCAGCCTTCAAAATATAACCTAAATCGGAAGGCTTACCTTCAAAACCAATATCAAAATATTGATTCTGCTGTAAATTTTTATCAGAAAACCTTTCAAAAGTACTTTTTTGAGTATAGTAGCGTTCAAGTTGTTGGGCATTATGCAGCATCTGTGTGCGGACGGATGCGAGGCGCGTTTGGCGGATGTAGTTTTGATAAGACGGATAGGCGATGGTAGCAAGAATGGCTGCAATCACAACGACTATCAGCAGCTCGATAAGCGTGAAGCCTTGTTGATGTTTCATTGTATTTATGTCGTGAATAATTAGAATTAAGATGTGAATATTATAGTAGTTTTCTTGCGGCTTAAATGTTCAGATTCGGAGGGAGTTTGGGAATTTATGTAAATGAGGTGCAAGTTCTGAAAAATATTTTTATTCTTTTATTTTTTATTTCAATAAGTTAAACTTCAATTTAAGCTAACCATCTCTTGGTCGGCCTTGGTCTTTACAGTAAAATCCAGTTGTTTTTTTGTTTCTATCAATATATTTGTTGCTTGTCTGCGACGTTATTTTATTGAATTGGTTTTTTTTATATGTCTAAAGTTTTCAAGTGGGCGGCCGGTACGGCTGTTGTAGTAGCAGCGGCTTTCGGCGGCTGGTCTTTGATGAAGCCTGAGCCTCAGTCTTCTTTTATTACAGAAGTGGTCAAACGCGGCGATATCCGTCAAACCGTGTCGGCAACCGGAGAAATCTCACCTTCCAATTTAGTATCCGTAGGCGCGGAAGCTTCAGGTCAGATTAAAAAACTGTATGTGAAACTGGGCCAACAAGTGAAAAAAGGCGATCTGATTGCGGAAATCAACTCAACCAATCAGATCAATACCTTAAATACCGAAAAATCCAAACTGGAAACCTATCAGGCAAAATTGGTTTCTGCCGAAATCGCGCTTTCCAGTGCAGAGAAAAAATATAAACGCGAACTTGCCTTATGGAAAGAACAGGCAACTTCCAAAGAAAATTTGGAATCTGCACAAGATTCTTTAGCTGCAGCCAAAGCGAATGTCGCCGAACTGAAGGCCTCCATCAAACAATCAAAAATCTCCATCAATACAGCCGAATCCGAACTGGGTCACACGCGGATTACCGCCACCATGGACGGCACCGTGGTCGCCATTCCTGTTGAAGAAGGCCAATCCGTCAATGCGGCGCAATCTACGCCGACCATTATCCAGCTGGCCAATCTGGAAACCATGTTGAACAAAATGCAGATTGCAGAAGGCGACATCACAAAGGTCAAAGCCGGTCAGGATATTTCGTTCACCATTTTGTCCGAGCCGGACACGCCGATTAAAGCGAAATTGGACAGCGTCGACCCCGGCCTGACCACCATGTCTTTGGGCAGCTACACCAGCAGCACGGACACAACTTCCAATGCGATTTACTACTATGCCCGCGCCTTGGTGCCAAATTCCGACGGCAAACTTTCCATCGGCATGACCACTCAAAACACGATTGAAATCAACGGCGTGAAGAATGTCTTACTGGTACCGACGCTGACTGTAAAAAAACATAACGGTAAATCCTATGTCAGCATTTTGGGTGCAGACAATAAAGCGGTAGAACGCGAAGTAACCGTCGGTTTGAAAGATAGTATGAATACCGAAATCAAAAGCGGCTTGAAAGAAGGCGAAAAAGTAATCGTTTCTGAAATGAGCGCAGACGAAAAGAATAAGAGCAGCGAACGCGCGATGATGGGCGGCGGCCCTCCCCGCTGATTGATTAAGGCCGTCTGAAAGGTTTGGCTGTGTTTCAGACGGCCTTGGTTTCTGTATGTCTATTTTTCGCCCGGAAAGATTATGAGTTTAATCGAATGTAAGAATATCAACCGTTTTTTCGGTAGCGGTGAAAACCGTGTGCATGTATTGAAAGATGTCAGCCTTTCTATTGAAAAAGGCGACTTTGTGGCGATTATCGGCCAATCCGGCTCGGGCAAATCAACGCTGATGAATATCTTGGGCTGTCTGGATTCCGCCACTTCCGGCTCTTATCAAATCGACGGCATCGAAACATCGCAAATGCAGCCGGATGAGCTGGCGGCTTTGCGCCGTGAGCGTTTCGGCTTTATTTTCCAGCGTTACAACCTGTTAAGTTCGCTGACCGCCCGGGACAACGTCGCCCTGCCTGCCGTATATATGGGCATGGACAGCAAAGAGCGCGCGGAACGTGCGGAAAAACTGTTGGGCGATTTGGGTTTGCAAAATAAAGAAGGCAACAAACCCAGCGAACTTTCCGGCGGGCAGCAACAGCGCGTTTCGATTGCCCGCGCGTTGATGAACGGCGGCGAAATCATCTTTGCCGACGAACCAACCGGCGCATTGGATACCGCCAGCGGTAAAAATGTGATGGAAATCATCCACAAGCTGCACGAAGACGGGCATACCGTGATTATGGTTACCCACGATCCGGGCATTGCGGCAAATGCAAACCGCGTCATCGAAATTCGCGACGGTCAGATTATTTCGGATACGTCTAAAAATCCCGATATTCCGCCAAGCAAAGTGGAGAGGATTAAAGAAAAAGCTTCCTGGTCGTTTTATTACGATCAATTTATGGAAGCATTCAAAATGTCGGTACAGGCGATTATGGCGCACAAAATGCGTTCGCTGCTGACCATGCTGGGGATTATCATCGGTATCGCTTCGGTAGTATCGGTAGTGGCCTTGGGTAATGGTTCTCAACAAAAAATCTTGGAAGACATCAACTCGATGGGCACAAACACCATCAGTATCTTCCCCGGCCGTGGTTTTGGCGACCGTAGAAGCGGACGGATCAAGACACTGACGATTAATGACGCAAAAGCTATCAGCCAACAAAGTTACGTCGCCTCCGCCACCCCTCAAACCAACTCCAGCGGCACCTTGACCTACCGCAACACCGACCTGACCGCCTCGCTTTACGGCGTAGGCGAACAATATTTCGACGTGCGCGGTTTGAAATTGGAAGAAGGCCGTCTGTTTGATGATGACGATGTAAAAACCGATGCCCAAGTTGTCGTCATCGACCAAAACACCAAAACCAAACTCTTCGGCGAAGGTGTCAATCCTTTAGGCAAAACCATCCTTTTCAAAAAACGTCCGCTAACCGTCATCGGCATTATGAAAAAGGATGACAACTCATTTGGCAATTCCGACTCGCTGATGCTTTGGTCGCCTTATACAACGGTCATGCACCAAATTACCGGCGAAAGCTATACCAACTCCATCGTTGTCAAAATCAAAGACGATGCCAACACACAGGTTGCCGAAAAAAGCCTGACCGAGCTGCTGAAAGCACGCCACGGTACAGAAGACTTCTTTATGAACAACAGCGACAGCATCAAAGAAATGGTGGAAAGCACAACCGGCACCATGACGCTGCTGATTTCTTCCATCGCGGTCATCTCTTTGGTGGTCGGCGGTATCGGCGTGATGAACATCATGCTGGTCTCCGTTACCGAGCGCACCAAAGAAATCGGCGTTCGCATGGCAATCGGCGCACGCCGCAACAATATTTTGCAACAGTTCCTGATTGAGGCCGTCTTAATCTGTATCATCGGCGGCCTGTCCGGCGTATTGCTGTCCGCAAGCATCAGCCTGGTGTTCAACTATTTTGTTACCGACTTCCCAATGAGCATTTCCATGACTTCCGTCATCGGCGCAGTCGTCTGCTCCACCGCCATCGGCGTCGCGTTCGGCTTTATGCCTGCCAACAAGGCTTCCAAGCTCAACCCGATTGATGCGCTGGCTCAGGATTGATTATGTTTCAGACGGCCTATTATTTTAGGGCCGTCTGAAATGCTGTTACCCGAAAGATTTTTTATGAAGACGAAACCTTTTTCCCAAGCAGCCTTATCATTGGCTGTTGCCCTTGCCCTAAGTGCGTGCGCCGCGCCTAAAGCCAATCCGAACCTGACGCTGGAAGCGACCGGCCAAGTCATGAGCGCGGCGGAAACTGCCGAACGCTACGATGTAAACGGCAACTGGTGGGAAATCTACCAAAGCCAGCAGCTCAATGCGCTGATGGAGCAGGCGCTGGCGAACAATGTCGATTTGAAACAGGCCGCCATCAGCGTCAACAAAGCTTTGTATCAAGCCAATATTTTGGGCGCGGATTTGGTGCCTTCGTTCAGCGGATCGTTGGGCGCGAACGCTTCTAAAAACCTGAAAACCGGCAGCCATGGCAATACCTTCAGCAGCCAGCTTGGTTTGAGCTACGAATTGGATTTGTGGCGCAAACTCAGTGCCACTGCCGATGCGCAGGTATGGGAATACCAAGCCACGCATGAAGACATGGCCAATACACGCCTGACTTTGATTAATAATGTCGCCGATGCGTATTTCAATATCTCCTACCTGAACGAAGCCATCGAGTTGGCGAAAAAATCGCTGAAGCAATACCAGGAAATCAACCGCATTGCGAATGCCAAGTTCCACTACGGCCGAGCCGACTCAAGCCAGCCGACCCAAGCCAAACAGTCATTGCTGAGCGCAGAAAACAGCCTGTTGTCTTTGCAAAACAATTTGGATACGCAAAAACAGGTTTTGCGTAATTTATTGAATTTAAGGCCGTCTGAAAACATGGCCGCCGATCCGGCACAATTCCGCCTGCTGCCGGTCAAAGGCGTGAACTTGGACGTACCGATTACCGTTTTAGCCAACCGCCCCGACCTGCGCGCCGCCGAATACCGCCTGCAGGCGTCGCAGCAATCGGTCAACGCGCAAAAACGCAGTTGGTATCCGTCGATTACTTTGGACGCAAGTTTGAGTACGTCTTCCGATAAAGCGAAAAGCACGTTCAATATCCCTATGTTAGGCGGATCGGCCACCATCAATCTGCCTTTCCTTAATTGGCAGATCATGAAATGGAAAGACAAAACCGTACAAGCGGAGATGGACAGTGCCAAGCTGAATTTTGAAAAAGCCCTGACTACCGCGCTCAACGAGGTCAACACCAATTACCTTGCCTACAAAAACGCGCAGGCCAGCCTTGCCAATCAAGAACAGCGTTATCAGTTGGACAAGAAAAACAGCCATTACTATCAAGTACGCTACCAACACGGTAAAAACGAGCTGAAAGACTGGCTGGAGGCTTTGAATTCGGAATACAGCTCGGCGCAAAACCTACTGAACCAACGCTATGAAGCCTTGAAATACGAAAATATGGTGTATAAAGCCATGGCTGGACGTTATACGCCGAAATAGCATTTTCAGACGGCCTTTGGTTAATTTCCGTCAAAGGCCGTCTGAAACCATTCAAGCAACTGAATTTTCATATATAATCGCGCGTTTATTTGATTTTATCCGGACAACATTATGGCCTTCGCCTCTCTCTTTACGCTTTTGGACGACATTACCGCCGTTTTGGACGACGTAGCGATGATGACCAAAGTCGCCGCAAAAAAAACCGCCGGCGTGGTCGGTGACGATTTGGCGCTCAACGCCAATCAGGTAACCGGCGTATCCGCCGAGCGCGAATTGCCGATTATTTGGGCGGTAGCAAAAGGCTCTCTGGTCAATAAGCTGATTCTGGTGCCGCTTGCACTGTTGCTTTCCGCTTTCCTGCCAGCGCTGATTACGCCCTTGTTGATGATCGGCGGTGTTTATTTGTGTTTTGAAGGCGTGGAAAAACTGTTGCACAAATTCTTGCACCGCAATGAACACGAAGACGGACACGATGCCGAGCCTGAAGTCACAGACGAAAAAACAAAAGTGAAAGGCGCGGTCCGCACAGATTTCATCCTCTCCGCCGAAATTATTATTATCGCGCTGGGCGTTGTTGAAAAATATGACCTGATGACGCGTTCTTTGGTTATGGCCGCCATCGGTGTCGGCATGACGGCATTGGTCTATGGTTTGGTCGGCATTATCGTCAAACTTGACGACCTCGGCATGATGTTGATGCGCCAAAAAAGCGTTGCTGTGCAAGGTATCGGACGCAGTTTGATTTCATTTATGCCTTGGTTTATGCGTGGCTTGAGCATTGTCGGCACGCTGGCGATGTTCTTGGTTGGCGGCGGACTGATCACCCACAACCTTGGCTTTTTGCACGATTTCCTCCACGCACAGCATTGGGACAGCGGCATGATGGAACATATCGCCAACTTGGTGGTCGGAGTAGCCGCCGGTGCATTGGCTTGCGCAATCGTCCTGCCTGCAATGAAATTGTTTCAAAAAGACTGATTTTGTTTCCCTGCCGTCTGAAAACTTTTCAGACGGCCTCAATACCATTTAAAGCATGAATATTTTCCGTAAACTCGAACAATATTGGCAACATCCGCTGCTTTACTGGCCGCTGGTCATCTTGATTGCCGCCGCGACACCGTTCACTTTCGCCCCGTATTATCATTTCTGGCTGATGCCGCTGTTGTTTGGCGCGCTGATACGCCTGATTGAATTGCGTCCACGCTTTGCCGTCATGACTGCCTATCTGTTCGGATTAATCGGTTATACGGCGCAGTTTTATTGGATACACACTGCCTTGCATGATGTTTCGGGTTTGCCGGATTCATACGCCATCCCCCTCACCTTCCTGCTGCCGGCATTTCTTGCGCTTTATCCGGCCATCTGTTTTTGGGTGTGGAGAAAATGCAACCTGTCGCGCTGGGCCAAAACCGGCCTCCTGCTGCCGATTTTGTGGACGCTGGCAGAATTTGCCCGCGAACGTTTCCTGACTGGATTCGGCTGGGGTGCAATCGGCTATTCCCAAATCATCAAAGACAGCCCGTTGGCAGGCTTCGCGCCTTTGGGCGGCATTCATATGGTCACGCTGGCAACCGCTTTTCTCAGCGCATGGCTGGTGTTGCTGATTGACAACCACGGCCGTCTGAAACACCGCCTCCTGCCCTTATTCCTTATCGTTGCACTCTGCTCCGTCGGCTACATTTCCCAACAAACCGAATACACCCGCCCTGACGGCAGCACCAGCACGGTTGCCCTGATTCAAGGCAATATCGAGCAAAATCTGAAATGGAAAGAAGAGCAAATCATCCCAACCATTCAGAAATACTACGAACAAATCAGCAAAACCAGTGCTGACATCGTCATCCTGCCCGAGACCGCCCTGCCACTGATGCGCCAAGACCTGCCCGAAGGCATCTTGGAACAATTCGCCGAGCAAGCGCAAAGCAACGGCAGCGCGTTGGCCATCGGTATCAGCCAATATACGCCCGACGGCAACGGCTACGAAAATGCAGTCATCAATTTGAGCGACTATCACAACAGCACTTCCGATACCATCCCCTACTACGCCAAGAACCACCTCGTTCCATTTGGCGAATACAAGCCCTTGCCCACCATTACCGAGCGCCTCTATAAAATGATGGATATGCCTTTGGCCGACTTTCAAAAAGGCGGCGACAACCAAGCGCCTTTGGTGATGAAAGATCAAAAAGTCGCCTTCAATATCTGCTATGAAGACGGTTTCGGCGACGAACTCATTGCAACGGCGAAACGCTCCACCTTGCTTGCCAACATCAGCAATATGGCGTGGTATGGCAAGTCCAATGCCATGTACCAGCAGCTTCAACAGTCCCAAGCGCGTGCAATGGAACTGGGCCGCTACATGGTTCGCGCCACCAATACCGGCGCGACCGCCATTATTTCCCCTAAAGGTACGATTGTTGCCGAAGCCCAACCGGATACAGAAACCGTCCTCGAAGGCCACGTTAAAGGCTATATCGGCGAAACGCCTTATATGAAAGCAGGCGGCTCAACATGGCTTATCAGCATTTTGGCCGTTATCGGCGTATTCCTTATCCTGATTGGCCGGAAAAAACCAGAATAAAAAATTTTTAAGACCTTGTTATACAAGGTCTTTTTTATCACCAAAACTATTTACATACAGAAATGTTTGTAATATACTTAGCCAAAACCTAGCAAATCACTCAAATTTTCTAAGACAATCAACCCTTGCGATTCAAGCAGTAAAAACTATTGGATCTATCGTTAATTTACAGAAAAAATCCAACCCATAACAAAACAAACCACAGGCAGTGTTATACTGCTTGTCACACAATAAACAAAAAGCCGTTTTCAGACGGCCCAATCAAGGAGAGTATCCTTTATGAATAAAGCTTTTGCATTACCCGTTATCCACAGCGGCAACGGTAGCCTCGAGCAATACATTCATACTGTCAACAGCATTCCCATGCTGACTGCCGAAGAAGAAACACAACTGGCCGAACGTCAACAAAAAGGCGATCTCAACGCCGCCAAACAGCTTATTCTGTCTCATCTTCGCGTCGTCGTATCCATTGCACGCGGTTACGACGGCTACGGCCTCAACCAAGCCGACCTGATTCAAGAAGGTAATATCGGCCTGATGAAAGCCGTCAAACGCTACGAACCGAGCCGCGGCGCGCGCCTGTTTTCGTTTGCCGTGCATTGGATTAAAGCCGAAATCCATGAATTCATTTTGCGCAACTGGCGTTTGGTCCGCGTTGCCACAACCAAACCGCAACGCAAACTGTTCTTCAATCTGCGCAGCATGCGTAAAAACCTGAATGCCTTGTCTCCAAAAGAAGCGCAAGAAATCGCCGACGATTTGGGCGTCAAATTGTCCGAAGTCTTGGAAATGGAACAACGCATGACCGGTCACGATATCGGCATCATGGCAGAAAACAACGATGACGAAGACAACTTCGCCCCTATCGACTGGTTGGCCGATCACGATGCAGAGCCTAGCCGCCAGTTGTCCAAACAAGCCCACTACGCCCTGCAAACCGAAGGTCTGCAAAACGCCTTGGCACAACTGGACGACCGCAGCCGCCGTATCGTTGAAAGCCGCTGGTTGCAAGACGATGGCGGTTTGACCCTGCACGAATTGGCTGCCGAATACGGCGTATCTGCCGAACGCATCCGCCAAATCGAAGCCAAAGCTATGCAAAAACTGCGCGGTTTCTTGGCAGAAGAAGCTGAAGCCGTTTAAGCCTTTCTTGATAAAAGGCCGTCTGAATCTTTTCAGACGGCCTTTTCGATGGCAAACCTCATTGCATCTTCTCCCCCAACACATTCATTTTAAAGCCCACTTAAGCTATAATACCCACCACACACACTACCCAGTCATACCATAACCATGCAACTTACCGTCGTCGGACTCAATCACCAAACCGCGCCCTTGAGCATACGCGAAAAACTGGCATTTGCAGCTGCAAATCTGCCGGATGCCGTGTCCAACCTCGCGCGTAGTGAGGCGGCGGAAGAAGCAGTCATTCTTTCTACCTGCAACCGCACCGAGCTTTACTGCGTCGGCGAAACCGAAAAAATCATCGACTGGTTGGCACAATATCACGACCTGCCTGCCGAAGAAATCCGCCCTTACCTCTATACCTTAGATAATAATGAAACCGTCCGCCACGCCTTCCGCGTCGCCTGCGGTTTAGATTCCATGGTCTTGGGCGAACCGCAAATTCTCGGTCAAATCAAAGATGCCGTCCGCGTTGCGCAAGAACAGGAAAGCATCAACACCCACTTAAACGCCCTGTTTCAAAAAACCTTTGCCGTTGCCAAAGAAGTGCGTACCGACACTGCTGTCGGCGAAAACTCCGTCTCCATGGCTTCTGCATCGGTCAAAATGGCAGAGCAAATCTTCCCTTCCATTTCTGATCTGAACGTCCTTTTTATCGGCGCAGGCGAAATGATTGAGCTGGTGGCTACTTATTTTGCCGCCAAAAATCCCAAGCTCATTACCGTTGCCAACCGCACACACCAGCGCGCGCAGGAATTGTGCGACAAACTCGGTGTCAACGCCGAAGCTTGCCTGCTGAACGAATTGCCCGATATTCTTCACGATTACGACGTGGTTGTTTCTTCCACTGCCAGCCAACTCCCACTCGTCGGCAAAGGCATGGTCGAACGCGCATTGAAAAAACGCCACAACATGCCTGTTTTCCTGCTGGATTTGGCTGTTCCGCGCGATATCGAAGCCGAAGTCGGCGAATTGGAAGACGCATATCTCTATACCGTAGACGACATGATGGACATTGTCCAAAGCGGTAAAGATGCGCGCAAAAAAGCAGCGGCGGCGGCTGAAAGCATGGTGGAAGAAAAAGTCAGCGAATTTATCCGCCTACAGAAAAACCGCCAAAGCGTTCCGCTTATCCGCGCCTTGCGCGACGAAGGTGAACGTGCACGCCGCCAAGTATTGGAAAATGCCATGAAGCAACTGGCAAAAGGCGTATCCGCCGAGGATGTCCTCGAACGCCTCTCCATTCAGTTGACCAACAAACTGCTCCACTCTCCGACACGCACGCTCAATAAAGCTGGCTCGGACAACAACGAATTAATCGATGCCGTGGCACAGATCTACCATTTGGATCAACACGACTGACCACAATTTAAAGGCCGTCTGAAAAAAGCGAACCGACCGACAGGTCATATTCAAAAGTTTTCAGACGGCCTTAAAACAATAAAATCCCAATTATCATTTTTTCATTTAAAATGAAATGCTTGAAAAAAAACCGTTAAAGTGTAAAAATCCTACCTTATACATTTAAACAGCATTCAAACAATAAAACTGCCTGCCGATTCAAACGCATGCCGACAATACGATAGGCACCGGCAAAAGGAACTTTCGTGCATATTAAAACAAACACATATCTGGCCCTTGCTGTCCTCTCAGCTTCCCTTCTTTCAGGTTGCGACAAAGTCAGCACCTTTTTCGACAAAGACGAAAACAAAGAACTCGTTCAACGTATTGAAACCAATACCGATGACGGAAAAGTCGGTATGTTGTTGCCCGACTTCGCCCAACTGGTGCAAAACGAAGGACAGGCCGTCGTCAATATTCAAGCGACACCGGCAAAACGCTCTGCGACACCGGATGACGACCACAGCATGGACCTGAGCCAATTTCCCGACAACGATCCGTTTTACGAGTTCTTCAAACGCCTTGTTCCCAATATGCCAGACATGCCGCAAGAAGATACCGAAAGCGACGATCTGAATTTCGGCTCCGGCTTCATCATCAGCAAAGACGGCTATATCCTGACCAATACCCACGTGGTTGCTGGCATGGGCAATATCAAAGTCCTGCTCAACGACAAACGCGAATACACGGCCAAACTGGTCGGCTCAGACGCCCAATCCGACGTTGCCCTCTTAAAAATTGAGCCGCAAGAAGACTTGCCGGTTGTCAAAATCGGCAATCCGAAAGATTTGAAACCGGGCGAATGGGTAGCCGCCATCGGCGCACCTTTCGGCTTTGACAACAGCGTAACTTCAGGCATCGTCTCCGCTAAAGGCCGCAGCCTGCCGAATGAAAACTACACGCCGTTCATCCAAACCGACGTTGCCATCAACCCCGGCAACTCAGGCGGCCCGTTATTCAACCTCCGCGGCCAAGTAGTCGGCATCAACTCGCAAATTTACAGCCGAAGCGGCGGTTTCATGGGCATTTCGTTTGCCATTCCGATTGATGTTGCCATGAATGTGGCCGATCAATTAAAAGCCAACGGCAAAGTCCAACGCGGTCAATTAGGCGTGGTTATCCAAGAAGTTTCTTACGATTTGGCCAAATCTTTCGGTTTGGACAAAGCAAGCGGCGCGCTGATTGCCAAAATCATGCCGAACAGCGCAGCGCAACAAGCCGGGTTGCAAGTCGGCGATATTGTCCGCAGCGTAAACGGAGAAGAAGTCCGTGCCTCCAGCGACTTGCCGGTCATGGTCGGCTCGATGATGCCGGGCAAAGAAGTGACTTTGAGCATTTGGCGCGGCGGCAAACAAACCGATGTCAAAGTCAAACTTGGCAGCGCAGCCGAACAAACGGAAACTTCTGCAAAAGAAGCCGAACACCCGCAACACGAAGGCGGCCATGACGGATTTACCGTTGAAAATGCAGGCCTAACTTTGCAGGTTGAAAACGCAGACGGCAAACAACGCTTAATCGTTCTGCGCGTTAGCGGTGCGGCCGAACGTGCCGGCCTCAAACGCGGCGACGAAATTATTGCCGTCAGCCAAATCAGCGTCAATGACGAATCCACTTTCCGTAGCGCATTGGAAAGCGCAGGCAAAAACGTACCGCTTTTGGTACAACGCGAAGGCAATACTTTGTTCCTCGCGCTAAATCTGCAATAGCAAGATTTTCAGACGGCATGATGATGCGTTAAATGATAAAATACCCATCTGTCAGAGGCGGTGGGTATTTTGTTATCCGTCTTCCAGTTTAGGCCGTCTGAAAATATTTCACCGCTTATATACAATATAATTATGCAACTTATTAATTATTCGAATTCTATTTTATCCATTATTCCTGCAGCCATCGCGCTTGCCCTGGCCATTGCCACGCGTCGTGTATTGCTGTCCTTGGGTGTCGGCATTATCGTCGGCTCATTCCTGCTGGTAGGCGGTAATCCGCTTGATGCCTTGGTTCACTTGAAAGACATGGCCGTCAGCCTGACTTGGGCGGACGGCGATTGGTCTTTGGGCAAACCCAAAATCCTGCTCTTCTTAGTGCTTTTGGGGATTTTCACTTCCCTGCTGACGCATTCAGGCAGTAACCAAGCATTTGCCGATTGGGCAAAACAGCACATCAAAGGCCGCCGTGGTGCGAAGCTGCTGACTGCCTGCCTGGTATTCGTTACCTTTATTGACGACTATTTCCACAGCCTTGCCGTCGGCGCGATTGCCCGCCCTGTAACCGACAAATTCAAAGTTTCCCGCGCCAAACTGGCTTATATCCTTGACTCCACTGCCGCGCCGATGTGCGTTTTGATGCCTGTATCCAGCTGGGGGGCATCGATTATTGCTACTTTGGCAGGCCTTTTGGTGACTTACAACATCACAGACTACACACCAATGGGCGCATTCGTGGCCATGAGCCTGATGAATTACTACGCCGTCTTCGCATTGATTATGGTGTTTGTCGTGGCCTGGTTCTCCTTCGACATCGGCTCCATGGCCCGTTTGGAACGCGCCGCTTTGAACGAAACTCATGATGAAACCGTTGAAACAGGCCATCCCAACGGTCGCGTATTCGCTCTGATTGTGCCGGTTTTGGTACTGATCGTCGCCACTGTTTCCGCCATGATTTACACTGGCGCACAAGCTTCTGAAACCTTCTCTTTGCTCAGCGCATTTGAAAATACCGATGTAAACACTTCCCTCGTATTCGGCGGCACCTGCGGCGTATTGGCCGTCATCCTCTGCACCATCGGCACCATCAAAACCGGCGATTACCCTAAAGCCATTTGGCAGGGCATCATCTCTATGCGCGGTGCCATTACCATCTTAATTTTGGCATGGATCATCAGCACCGTTGTCAGCGAGATGCACACCGGCGAATACCTCTCCACTTTGGTGGCAGGCAATATCCACGCAGGCTTCCTACCCGTGATTTTGTTTATGCTCGCAGGCGTGATGGCCTTCGCTACCGGCACAAGCTGGGGCACATTCGGCATCATGTTGCCGATTGCCGCCGCCATGGCCGTCAAAGTCGAACCTTCGCTGATTATCCCTTGCATGTCTGCCGTAATGGCCGGTGCCGTATTTGGCGACCACTGCTCGCCAATTTCCGATACCACTATCCTCTCTTCTACCGGCGCACACTGTAACCACATCGACCACGTTACCTCGCAATTCCCTTATGCGCTGACCGTAGCCGCATCTGCTGCCACAGGCTACCTCGCACTGGGCATGACCGGCTCTGCGCCTTTAGGTTTTGTGGTAACCGGCATCGTGATGGTTGTGTTGGTTTTCATCTTAAAAGACAAGAAAAAAGCAACTGCCTAATTCAAAACCAATATTCAGACGGCCTGAGATATTCTTACACTCTCAGGCCGTCTGAACATAACGATTATCCAATAGATACATTATTCAGGACAAAACAATGAATACGCCTCATCTTCCACGCGGCCCAGCCATGGCCGACGTCGCTGCCTATCATCTGACCGAAGAAGAAAAACAACGCCTGCTCGACCCTGCCGTCGGTGGCGTTATTTTGTTCCGCCGCAACTTTGAAAACGTTTCCCAGCTCAAAGCTTTGGTTCAAGAAATCAAAGCCGTCCGTACACCTGAACTTATCATCGCCGTCGACCACGAAGGCGGACGGGTTCAACGTTTTATTGACGGCTTCACCCGCCTGCCTGCCATGAATGTATTGGGCGAAATTTGGGATAACGAAGGCCAAGAAGCCGCCTGTACCCAAGCAGAACAAGTCGGCTGGGTTTTGGCAACCGAACTCTCCGCCTGCGGTATCGACCTATCCTTTACGCCTGTATTGGATTTGGACTGGGGTCAATGCGCCGTCATCGGCAACCGCAGTTTCCACCGCGACGCCAACATCGTTACCCAGCTTGCCCTTGCCCTGCAAAAAGGTCTGAACAAAGGCGGCATGAAATCTTGCGGCAAACACTTCCCCGGCCACGGCTTTGTCGAAGGCGACAGCCATCACGTCCTGCCTTGCGACGAACGCAGCCGAGAAGAGCTAGAAGCCGCAGACCTTATCCCCTTCCGAGCATTGAGCCAAGCAGGCATGGCCGCAGTCATGCCTGCCCACGTCGTATACCCGCAAACCGACAGCCAACCTGCCGGCTTCTCCGAAAAATGGCTGAAACAAATCCTGCGCCAAGAAATCGGATTTAACGGCGTTATCTTTTCAGACGACCTGACCATGGAAGGCGCATGCGGTGTCGGCGGTATTAAAGAACGCGCCCGCCTTTCTTTTGAAGCAGGCTGCGATATTGTACTGGTGTGCAACCGTCCCGATTTGGTAGATGAATTGCGAGACGGTTTCCACGCACCGGCAAACGCCGACTTGGCAGCGCGTTGGCAATACATGGCCAACACATTGACCGTACAAGAAGCCGCCGACATCATGGCAACCGAAGCATTCCAAGCCGCCCAACAAGCAACTGCCAAACTGGCAACGCCAAAAGACATCGCTGGCGGTGTCAAAGTCGGTGAAGCATTCTGATTCAAGGCCGTCTGAAACATTGACAGCAAATAAAAAAAGGAAGACTTGAAAAAGTCTTCCTTTTTTTGATTTAAAGCGATTAGCGGTGTTGCGGATTGTAACGGTTTTCCAATCGCAGGAATACCCAACCCAAAAAGCTTGTCAGCACCAAATAAATCAGCGCAATTGTATAAAGCGGCTCTTCATAGACAGAATAGCGGCCGGTAATCGTGCTTTGTACATAAGCCAACTCTGCCACGCCAATGACGGAAAGCAATGAGCTGTCTTTCAACAACGTAATAAACTCACTGGCCAATGGCGGCAACATACGGCGCAAAGCTTGCGGCAAAATCACATAACGCATCGCCTGAGTATAGGTCAGCCCCAAAGAACGCGCAGCTTCCATTTGGCCTTTATCAATCGATTGAATACCGGCACGGAAAATTTCACAAATATACGCACCCGAGTTCGCAACCAAAGCCAAAGAACCGGCAATCAGCGCACCATAAGAACGGCGCAGATCAACAGCTGCTTCGCCGCTAATCAGCACACCGTCGGCCGGGTGAACGAAAAATGGGAACCAAACATAAGCCCAAATCACAATTTGTACAAACAATGGCGTACCGCGGAACAGCGTAACATACCAAAAAGAAATCTTACGCAACACCCAAGCCAAGGCACGCATCGGCACACCGGCTTTTTCCGGATTGATCAAACGCGCCAATGCCAACAGCAAACCCAAAACCGAGCCACCTGCCGTTGCAACCACCGTCAGTCCCAGCGTTGTCAACACGCCGTATAAAAACATCCAGCGGTATTCATAAATAATGTCAAAACGAAAATCCATAAACCTTCCGTCGGTCAAAATCGGTAACTAATCCGAATATTTTTTAAAATGAAGCTTGATATTTTACAAGAAAATACATTGCTTGAACGGTTTTTTGTTAAATTATTCCGCCCAACCCTGCTTTTTTTACATTTCTAATAAATTAAAGCCCCTTTTCACCTTTGCCCATATAGGACATTTTCCGTATAAAAAACAAAGCGCAAACCCGACACAAAATTGACCGAAACACAAAAACAGCGGATAATCCGCCCATTCTTCAAACATCTTTCAGACGGCCTTCCCTCTTTCCTTAAGGGCCGTCTGAAAACATTTTAAAAAGCATAAAACATGAAAGTACCCGAACTCTTATTGCCTGCAGGCGGCCTCGAACGCATGCGCGCCGCCTACGATTACGGCGCAGATGCCGTTTACGCCGGCAGCCCGCGTTACTCCCTGCGCGCCCGCAACAACGAATTTGCCAAACTCGACGTCCTCGAGCAAGGCATTAAAGAAGCGCACGAGCGCAACAAAAAATTCTTCCTGACCGTCAATACGCTGCCGCACAACTCCAAACTCAAAACCTTTGTTTCCGATATGGAGCCCTTGATTGCCATGAAACCCGACGCGTTGATTATGGCGGATCCGGGTTTGATTATGACTGTGCGCGAAAAATGGCCGGAAATGCCGATTCACCTGTCCGTACAGGCAAACACCACCAACTACTGGGGCGTGAAATTCTGGCAAAACATCGGCGTTGAGCGCATTATTCTGTCGCGCGAATTGAGCATGGAAGAAATCGCCGAAATCCGCCAAGAATGCCCCGACATCGAACTCGAAGTCTTCATTCACGGCGCATTGTGTATCGCCTACTCCGGCCGCTGCCTGCTCTCCGGCTATTTCAACCATCGCGACCCCAACCAAGGCACCTGCACCAACTCCTGCCGTTGGGACTACAAGGTTCACAACGCCACTGAAAGCGATGCAGGCGACGCCCAACTTCTGCAAGGTTTCAACTTTGAAAAAGCTCAAGAAGAAGCCAACCAAAACTTTGAAGGCATCAATGGTCAAAAACGCCATCCCTACGCCGACAAAGTTTTCCTGATTGAAGAGTCCAACCGCCCGGGCGAAATGATGCCGATTATGGAAGACGAACACGGCACCTACATCATGAACTCCAAAGACCTTCGCGGCATTGAAGTGGTTGAGAAACTGGCAAAAATTGGTGTGGACAGCCTCAAAGTCGAAGGCCGTACCAAATCGCTCTATTATGTTGCACGCGTGGCCCAGTCCTACCGCAAAGCGATTGACGATGCCGTTGCAGGCCGTCCGTTTGATTACAGCCTGTTGAGCGAACTCGAAGGCCTCGCCAACCGTGGCTACACCAGCGGCTTCCTCGAACGCCACCAAACTCAAGACTACCAAAACTACCTCAGCGGCCATTCCACCGCCAAACAAAGCCAATACGTCGGCCACGTTACCGAAATTGATGAAAACGGCTGGGCGACAATCGAAGTTAAAAACCGCTTCGCTGTCGGCGATTCACTCGAAATCATCCACCCGAGCGGCAACCAAACCATCAAATTGGAACAAATGACCCGCAAAGGCCAGCCTGTCGATGTTGCCCCAGGCAACGGCATTCAGGTCAAAATCCCGAATATGCAAGGCAAAGAAAAAGCTTTGGTTGCGCGGATTATGAATCCTTAAGCATCAAAAAATAAAGGCCGTCTGAAAGTTTCAGACGGCCTTTTAAATGATCTATGCTGTTTTAAGCCTATTCTTGCAATACGGCAGCAATCAATTCTTCCGCACCATCATCTGCCAGTTTTTTGGCGACTGCACGACCCAAGGCATCGGCGTATTCGGCAGGGGCTTGCGCATCCGCCTGCAAAATTACCGAACCGTCAGGATGACCGACCAAGCCGCGCAAGGTCAGCAAGCCGTTTTCTTCAGTGCAATATGCGGCCAGCGGCACTTGGCAACTTCCACCCAAAGCGCGCGCCAACGCACGTTCGGCCGTAACGCAGGCGTGTGTGGTATCGTGGTTCAAAGGCTTTAAGACTTCGTACAAATCTTCGCGATGCGCTGCAATTTCAATACCCAATGCGCCTTGTCCGGCGGCAGGCAGACTGTCGGATTCCGACAAAATCATGCGGATGCGTTCGTCCAATTCCAGACGCTGCAAACCGGCGGCAGCCAAAATAATCGCGTCGTATTCGCCGTTATCGAGTTTGGACAAACGGGTTTGCACATTGCCGCGCAAAGGTTTGATAACCAAATGCGGATAGCGCACGCGCAACTGGGCTTCGCGGCGCAGGCTGGATGTGCCGACGACAGCGCCTTTGGGCATTTCTTCCAAACGCGCGTATTGGTTGGACACAAATGCGTCAAACGGATTGGCGCGTTCGCCGATGGCCGCAAGCGTAAAACCTTCAGGTAAATCCATCGGCACGTCTTTAATCGAATGCACGGCCAAGTCGGCCCGGCCGTCATACAAAGCCTGCTCCAACTCTTTGACAAACAAGCCTTTACCGCCGACTTTTGACAAAGTTCTGTCCAAAATCTGGTCGCCGCGCGTGGTCATGCCCAAAATCTCGACTTCGCAATCGGGATACAGGGCTTTCAGACGGCCTTGGATGTGTTTTGCCTGCCACATGGCAAGCAGGCTTTCGCGACTGGCGATAACGAGTTTTTTCGGGTTCATAATGGTTGCCTGAAAGATGGAAAACGGCATGAAGTCTATCATATTTTGGGCGTTTTTTCAGACGGCATGGGGGTGAATATGTTATATTTACGCCTAAAAACCAAATTTTCCGGACAACATGAAACGCGCCAAGAAATATCCTTTTTTATCCTTACAGCGGCAACGTTTTCATCTGAGCTTTGAAAACGCTTCTTCCGCCGCCAACCTTCCGTCAGAGAACGACTTCTACCGCTGGGCGTGGTCGGCCTTGAAAAACGAATACCGCCGCGCAGACATCAGCCTGATTCTTCTGGACGAAGAAGAAGCCCGCGCCTACAACCGCGACTACCGCGGCAAGGATTACGCCACCAATGTATTGAGTTTCGCGCTCAACGAAGGCGAAATCCTGCCCGACCAGTTTTCAGACGGCTTGTATGGCGATTTGGTAATTTGTCCGCAAGTGGTTTTGAAAGAGGCCGCCGAACAAGGCAAAACACCTGAGCAGCATTTTGCCCACCTGACCATACACGGTACTTTACACCTGATGGGCTACGACCACATCGAAGACAATGAAGCCGAAATAATGGAAGCCGAAGAAATCCGCCTGATGCTGGCGGCAGGCTTCCCCAACCCCTACCAAGAGGACGAATATTAAAATGGACGGTACGCAGTCGAAACCCAAGTTTTTCGAACGCCTAATCTCCCGACTTGCCGGCGAGCCTGATTCCGCCGAAGACGTATTGACCCTGCTGCGCCAAGCGCACGAGCAGGAAGTTTTTGATGCCGACACACTGACCCGGCTGGAAAAAGTATTGGACTTTGCCGAGCTGGAAGTGCGCGATGCCATGATTACGCGCAGCCGCATGAACGTATTGAAAGAAAACGACAGCATCGAGCGCATCACGGCCTACATCATCGAAACCGCCCATTCGCGTTTCCCCGTCATCGGCGAAGACAAAGACGAAGTTTTGGGCATTTTGCACGCCAAAGACCTGCTCAAATATATGTTCAACCCCGAGCAGTTCCACCTGAAATCCGTCTTGCGCCCTGCCGTTTTCGTCCCCGAAGGCAAATCACTGGCCTCCCTTTTAAAAGAATTCCGCGAACAACGCAACCACATGGCGATTGTCATTGACGAATACGGCGGTACATCCGGCCTGGTAACCTTTGAAGACATCATCGAGCAAATCGTCGGCGACATCGAAGACGAATTTGATGAAGACGACAGCGCCGACAATATCCACGCCGTTTCTTCCGAACGCTGGCGCATCCACGCTGCCACCGAAATCAAAGACATCAACACCTTCTTCGGTACGGAATACAGCAGCGAAGAAGCCGATACCATCGGTGGCCTGGTCATTCAAGAATTGGGACACCTGCCCGTACGCGGCGAAAAAGTCATCATCGGCAGCCTGCAATTTACCGTCGCACGCGCCGACAACCGCCGTCTGCACACCCTGATGGCCACACGAATTAAAGAAAACACGGATAAACCATGATTATTCTGGATCACGTCTCCAAACACTATCAAACACGCGACAACAAAGACTTTGTCGCCGTCGAGCCGACCAGCCTCGAAATCAAACAGGGTGAAATCTTTGGCTTGATGGGCTATTCCGGCGCAGGCAAATCCACCCTGCTGCGCCTGATTAACTTATTGGGACGTCCGGATACAGGTACCGTCAGCGTGTGCGGCCAAGAGCTGACCGCACTCAACGCCACGCAACTGCGCCACGCCCGACAAAACATCGGCATGGTATTCCAACAGTTCAACCTATTGAGCAACCGTACCGTTGCCGAAAACGTCGCCTTCCCTTTAGAAATTGCCAAATGGCCGTCTAAAAAAATCCAAGCGCGTGTTGAAGAATGTTTGGAAATTGTCGACTTGCAAGACCGTGCCAACCATTACCCGTCCCAACTTTCCGGCGGTCAAAAACAACGTGTCGGCATTGCCCGTGCGCTGGCGCCGCAACCTCAAGTCATCCTCGCCGACGAACCCACTTCCGCCCTCGACCCCGCCACTACGCGCAGCGTTTTGAAATGTTTGGAAGACATCAACCGACGTTTCAACGTAACCATCGTCATCGTTACCCACGAAATGAGCGTTATCCGCCGCCTGTGCGACCGTGCCGCCCTCTTGGATAAAGGCCGTCTGCTGGAAATCGTTGAAGTACACGGCAACCAAATCCATGCCCAATCCGAAATCGGGCAAGAGCTGATTCGAGAGGACTAATATGGCAGATTTAACATTTGAAAGTGCTGTTGAGACCATCGTCAGCATGAAGGGCGAAATTATCCAAGCCTTGGGCGAAACCTTTATTATGGTCGGCCTATCGACTACTTTCGCCGTTATCTTCGGTACGATTTTGGGCGTATTGCTGTTTGTGACGTCAAGCCATCAGTTGCACTACAACAAACAGCTGAATTTGTTTTTGGACAACCTGGTCAACCTGATGCGCGCATTCCCTTTCGTCATCCTGATGATTGCCATGATTCCTGTTACACGCGCCATCATCGGCACGACCATCGGCCCGGTTGCCGCCTCATTGGTATTGAGCGTATCCGGCCTATTCTACTTCGCCCGTCTGGTTGAGCAAAACCTGCGCGAAGTACCCAGAGGCGTAATTGAAGCGGCCTCCGCAATGGGTGCCTCACCCATGAGCATCATCTGCAAAGTGCTTTTGAATGAAGCGCGCGCAGGTATGGTTTCCAGCATTACCGTACTGGCTATTGGCCTTTTGTCGTACAGCGCGGCGGCAGGTATGATTGGCGGCGGCGGTTTGGGCGACCTTGCTATCCGTTACGGCTACTACCGCTATCAAATGGAAGTCATCATCTTCATCGTTGCCATCCTGGTTTTACTCGTTATCCTGATTCAAGGTATCGGCAACAGATTGGCGCGCAAACTGGATAAACGTTAAACAAACCAGGCCGTCTGAAATGGACTTACTATTTTTCAGACGGCCTGTTATCTATTTAGAACATATTAGGATATACCAAATAAATCTACAAAAAACACCCTCATATTCCCAAAATAGATTTACAATTCCTCTTTTTTTGACGGCGGCAGCTTAAGGCCGTCTGAAACCGTTTTATCATCCATCTGGAGCAAAATATGAAAACCAACACATTCTTCAAAACCCTTTCTGCTGCTGCGCTGGCCATCGTATTGGCTGCCTGCGGTGGTCAAAAAGACAGCGCGCCTGCTGCCTCTGCTGCTTCTTCTGCCGACAACGGCGCAGAGAAAAAAGAAATCGTCTTCGGTACAACCGTCGGCGACTTCGGCGATATGGTAAAAGACCAAATCCAACCGGCTTTGGAGAAAAAAGGCTATAAAGTCAAACTGATCGAGTTCACCGACTATGTGCGCCCCAACCTTGCTTTGGCTGAAGGCGAATTGGACATCAACATCTTCCAACACAAACCTTATCTGGATGACTTCAAAAAAGAACACAAACTGGACATCACTGAAGCCTTCCAAGTACCGACTGCACCTTTGGGCCTGTACCCTGGCAAACTGAAATCTTTGGACGAAGTGAAAGACGGCGTCAGCGTTTCTGCGCCTAACGACCCATCCAACTTTGCCCGTGCATTGGTTATGTTGAACGAATTGGGCTGGATTAAACTGAAAGCCGACGTTGATCCGCTGACTGCTTCTAAAAACGATATTGCCGAGAATCCAAAAAATATCCAAATCGTAGAGCTTGAAGCCGCCCAACTGCCACGCAGCCGTGCCGACGTTGACTTTGCCATCGTTAACGGCAACTACGCCATGAGCAGCGGCATGAAACTGACCGAAGCCCTGTTCCAAGAGCCAAGCTTTGCCTACGTTAACTGGTCTGCCGTCCGCACTGCCGACAAAGACAGCCAATGGCTGAAAGATGTAACCGAAGCCTACAACTCTGACGAGTTCAAAGCTTACTCACAAAAACGCTTTGCCGGTTACAAATATCCTGCGGCATGGGGTGAAAACGCAGCTGCAGGCGCTCAAGCCGAAGCTGCTTCTACTGCTTCTGCAACCAAATAAGTAACTTTTTGAAAAAAGGCCGTCTGAACATTCAGACGGCCTTTTTCTATTGATTATCTCTTCTCAAAGCTCAAAACAAGTTTTTTGATTAACGCCAAATACTTACGTAATTCCCTTTTTAAAACCAAATCAATATGTTGTAAAAAAGTTCAATAAGAAATCATGTTTTTATTCAATATAATCAATCACTAAATGAATTATTCTACTTTTTTATAATATTCACTAGTAATGTTCCGCTTATCCTGATATTATACCGTTTATCTAAAGACATCCGGTTATCTGCATTACAGACCGTTCATCTGAATTGCTTCAAACCACTTTGTCGGATTTTCCCATGTAGGTTGTGTTTCTCCGTATCGAAGGGGTTTGAGCGGTCGAAATACCGTTTTGCTTAGATATTAAAGCTTCGTGCTTTGAAATGAGTGAATTTTTGTTTTAAGTGTCGTAATCTCTTGCTAATTACTCCCAGCTGCAAGAGTTTCAGGGTTGCCCCTTGGGCAGCCCTTCTTTTTTTATATTTCATTATTTCAATATTTTAGACTTTCCCTTATTCATATATTCAAAGCAACTGGCAAAACTATTCTTTTTCTCAATCTCAAATCTTCTTCAATTCATTATTTGGCATCACCAGCCAAACCTGTGCCTTTTTAACTTGGGCCGCTGCTCGGATGGCCGCTTCATCCATAATAGAAAATGCGGTAGAAAAAGCATCGGCAACTGCCGCACTTTCCGCCATGACGCTCATGCTTTTATAGCGCGGTTGGCTTCCGCCTGTACGCGGATCAAAAAGATGGGTAAATTTGCCAGCTTCGTCCATCACCGTGCCATAGCCACCCGATGTGGCAAACGCTTGATTTTTCATGGCAATGGTGGTCAGGATTTGGTCTTCTTGGTCAGGATTGCGAATGCTGACATTCCACTCGCGCTGGTTGGCATTATCAAAGCCGTAAATCTCCCCCATATCAATCAATGCCTGGGTAACGCCTTGCTGCTTCAACAATTCGGCTACTTTGTCGGTGATATAGCCTTGGGCAATGCCGTTAAGCGACAAGCCCATGCCTTTTTGGGCAAAACGGATTTCTTTAGTATCAAAATCGACTTTGTTGAAATCCACTAATTTGAGCGTGTCTTTGATACTGCGTTCAGATGGTGGCGTTTCGGTTTTGGGGTTTCTCCTGAAATAGTTGGCATACAGATTCCACAAAGGCTGAATGCTGGGATCAAATGCACCTTGCGTCAGCTGATGTATATCTCGGCTGATGCTGAGCAGCTGCAAAAAATCGGATGGCGGATTCTTCAGACGGCCTTCTCGGTTTAAACGGCTGATCAGGCTGTCGTCCCGATACAGGCTGAAGATTTTTTCCAACCGTGAAACTTCTGCCAATACTTTGTTGATCAGTATCTCCGCCTGCCTGCGCCCAACGCCGAACAAACGCAATTCCGCACCCGAGCCTAATGCAATCCCTTTCCAGATAACAGGCTGCCCTTCTTGATTCGGGCTGGCTGAATGAGTCAGCTGATTGGTTTTGCGGCTGATGGCAAAAGGAATGCTGACACCGGCGGCAAGGGTGGCAGCTATGGCAAGGAAACGGCGGCGCGTTAAAGGGGTGGACATAAAGTATTCCTTAGATTTTTTATCTTTATATTGAAAGCCGCATTCATTAAATCAGCAATCGGCAGCTTCCAACACAAAGGCCGTCTGAAACTGTTTCAGACGGCCTTTATTGGTTGTTTTATTTGAAAATGTATTCGTCGGGCATCTCTGCAAAACCGACTACTCTGCCGCCTTTTTCTTTGGCGAATTTTTCAGCCTGAGCCTTGTCGGCAAACGGAAGCGCGTCTTCCGCACCCATGCCGCCGATAAAGCTGCTTTCAATAACGTAATAGGCCTTTTTCGCATCTATCCATTCAGTGTCAGCATTGGGTTTTTCCCAATCTTTGACTTTACCCATATCGGTAACATAGATGGCATGAATGCCTTTAGGCTCTTCGGGCAGTTTGGTATAGCCGAACATCTGCTTGATGGTGGAAAACCAAACCGGTTTGTCAGGTTTGCCGTTCAAGAAGATTTGCGCTTTAGGGCCGTTGTGTTCAGTCAAATTCATGCTGCAGTAATGACCGACCGCGCTGTCGCTGATTTGTTGGGGCGCAGGCGGAGGGCTGTTGTCCTGCTTGCTGCAGGCTGCCAATGCGATGAGTGTGAAGGTTGTCAATAATATTTTTCTCATATTTGTCGCTTTCCGAAAATCCAGGCGGCTAAAATCAAAGGAATGATAACCCATAATACCTGAGCCGTCAGCAAAATAGGCATACTCAGGCTGATTTGTTCGCTCAAACCTGCCATGCCGGCATACATGGCTGTATTTTCGTAACCCGTCAGGTTCAGCAGGCGATAAATGTCTGCGGGGTTGAACAGAAGAACGGTTTCCACTACAGGCGCGGTAATGACTTGTTCGGTATCGGCAACCAAAACACCCAAAAGCGCCATATCGAAAATAACGACAAAAAACAGCCATACGCCGATGGCGATACCGGCGGCTGTACCGCGTTCTTTAACTTTTGCGCTGATCAAATAGCCCATGGACAAAAAGGCTGCGCCAAGAATCACGCTGGCAGCAATCAAAAGGGCGAAAGGTTGCCATGCGGCAATATCAAAACCGCCGTTGGCAAGCTGAAGGGTAATACCTGCCAATCCGTAGCCTGCGGTGGTAGCAAGGGCAAGAATGATGAGGTGGCCGATAAATTTACCGGCAAGGATTTGGTTGCGCGAGATGGGGTAACTTAGCAACAACGCCATTGTACCGCGCTCGATTTCGCCGATCAGTGCATCATAAGAGAGCAACATCGCAATCAGCGGGATCAAGAAGATAGACAGGCTGGACAGACTGACTACAGTTACCGTCAAGGGATCAACCTTGACCGAACCGGTAGGCGAGCTGCCGAGAAAGCCTAATGACAGTGCCAATGCGGCAAGCAAAAGTGCGGCGGCAAGAACCCAACGGTTGCGCAGGCTGTCTCGGACTTCTTTGCCGGTAATAATCCAAACGGGGTTCATACGTCTTCCCTCTTCAAGAATTGCGCGTACATATCATCAAGTGTTGGCGTGTGGATATCGATGTAGGCAAGACTGCCCAAATCACCCAATTCGCTCAAAAGTCCCATACGCTCTTCGGCTTTACATTGCGCTTTATACGACAGGCCGTCTGAAAGCGGATGCCAACGCTCGCTCAACGGGCGCGCTTCTTTCAAGCGGACGTTGACGGTCAGCGGTAGACCGCTTTGAACATGCAACTCATCCATGCTGCCGTCAGCAACTTTCACGCCGTTTTTCATAACGATGATGCGGTCGGCGTGGCCGTCAAGCTCGGCCAGTGCATGGGTGCTGAGCAATACGGTTGCGCCGCGCCCATTGAGTTCGCGCACAACTTCGTAAAACATTTGACGTGAAGCCGGATCAAGGCCGGTAGTTGGCTCGTCAAACAATAAAACTTTAGGCTCGCCCAACAAGGCTTGTGCCAAAGCGAGGCGTTGACGCATACCTTTAGAGTAAGTGCCGACACGGCGGCGTGCGGCCTGGGAAATGCCGACACGCTCGAGCAATTCGCGGTTTTTACTCAGGGGCTGTTTTTTTAGTTTGGCATAGAAATCCATGGTTTCGATACCGGTCAATGAAGGGTGCAATGCAACCGTTTCAGGCAGGTAACCGATTTGGCTGCGACGCTGCGCCCCTGCTTTACTGCCGGTCGGCTCTCCCAAAAGCATCACTTCGCCCTCGGTCGGCGTAATCAGGCCGAGTATCAGCTTCATAATGGTAGATTTGCCTGCACCGTTGTGTCCTGCCATGCCGACGCTCTCGCCAGCCTTGAGAACCAGATCGACTTGGTTGACGGCCTTTTGGCTGCCAAACTGCTTGGTCACGTTTCTTAATTCAACGTGGTTGGTACTGCTCATGGATATTCCTCTAGTGAATGTTTCAGACGGCCTTTGATATTGGGCCGTCTGAAAGGTTACATATTGGCATTTCCGCCTGTCAACGCACCGTTTTCGGCATTACCCCATTCGGATTGGTGCGTTTTTGCTTCATGCAGCAATTCGTCCTTCATGGCTTCGTATTTGGTTGTCGTTTTATTGCGGACAGGGTTCATCAAAGGCTTGCTGTCAATTACGCCGCCGGGCAGGATGGCGGGAAATTGAGATTGCGCCCATTTGACAATGCTGATGGCAGGGCTGTTCATCAATAACCGGGCGACGGGTGCGCGCCAGATGATTTGGTCGATAATCCCATTGGGACGGTAGGCACTGTCGCCGAAGCCGTCGCCGTCAAGGTCAAAGGCGCTGTTATCGCTCCAATAGTTGCCGCGACCACCCTCGCCCCAATCAAGGAAACGGGTGCTGACGTATTTGACTTGGCTTTCGTTGTTGATAAACGAATTATTGAACAGGCTTGTGCCTTCAATGGCCGCGGTAAAGTGAATACCGATTTGACAGTTTTCAAAATGATTGTCGAAAATTTTATTGTAGTTGGCATTGTAGGCAAACACGCATTTGCCTGCCTTGTTGATCACATTATCGTAAATTTCGGAATAATTGACGTAGTTGAGCATAATGCCTTGGTCGCGGCTGCCAACGGCAATGTTGCCATACACTTTCAGGCGTTCGGAAAACATCAGCACATAACCCATGTTGTTGCCGACGGAGATATTGTTGCTGACTTCGCTGTCATTGGTGTACATATAATGGACGGCAAAGCGTAAGTCGCTAAAACGGTTGCCCTTGTAGGTATTATGGGTACTGGTATTTGAAAAAATACCGTCACGGCCTTTGGAAATATCGTTATCAACCACTTGCGCACCGGGCGCATTCCAGACGGTTACGCCGTTGCCGCGTTCGTTGACGCGCAGGGTTGCATCGCCGATGATTTTATTTTCCCGCACCATGGATTCTGCCGCACCGTGAATATACACGCCGACAGAATTGTCGATGATGTTGTTATGCTCCACCAGCGCGCGCGTTGCCGTCTCTTCTAAATAGATACCCGCATCCATTGCCGGCAAACTCATGCCGGAATGGGAAACAGTCAGATTGCGCAAAGTTACATCAGGCGCATGAACGGCAACCGTCCTCCCGCTCCGGTCGCCGACAATCTTGGCGGAACGGTCGGCAGGGCCTTCGATGGTAATGGGTTTGTCGATATAGAGTTTGGTTTTGTATGTACCGGAGGCAAGCTTGAGCGTATCGCCGGCTTGGGCGCGCGCCAAAGCATCATTGAGATTGTCTTGTGCGGATACGTTGATGACTGCGGCAAAGGCCGTCTGAACCATGCTGCCAAGCAGCAATACGAGTGCGGCACGTTGCCATTTGGAATGATGGATTTGTGTGTGCGTCATAATCATATCTCTGTTTCAGACGGCCTGCTTGCCGCATGATAAACCGATGCGGAAACAGGTATTTTGGTGTTATAGCAAAGCTGTCTGATGATGGCTTTCATTTTGTGACCATATCGGCCGACAAACAACTTTGCTATAAAGGCCGTCTGAAAGAATGTTTTTTCAGACGGCCTGAAGAATTAAATCATCAAACCGAAATTATTTTGGTTTAACAATCATTTGGCCAGACATTTCCATGTGCAATGCGTGGCAGAACCATTGGCAGTAGTACCAGTGTACGCCTGGACGGACAGCTTTGAAGGTTACAGAAGATGTAGCTTGCGGGCCAATCTCCATAGCAATGCCATAACCTTCCAAAGTAAAGCCGTGAGTCAAGTCTTCAATGGTCTCAACGTTGGTTACATATACGGTAACTTCGTCGCCTTGGTTCACTTCAAATTGAGGAACGCTGTAAGCAGGCGCAACGGCAGTCATGTACACGCGTACTTTGTTGCCTTCACGTACGACTTTGGCAGCTTTTTCCAGCTCAACACCGTCTTTTTGAGCTTGTTCCAAAGCTTCTTGCCAGAACCATGGGTCTTTGCGGTCCCAAGTTTTGCTTGGGTTCACTTTAGACGCAGCAACCAAGCACAAGTCGTGTGGTTCGGCAAAAGTCGGATTGTCATGCACCAGACGCATTTCGTCGCCGGAGATGTCGATCAATTGGTCACACTCAGGTTTCAAAGGACCGGCATTCAAGAAGCGGTCTTTAGAGAACTTGTTCAAAGATACCAACCATTTACCGTCGGCTTCTTTGGTTTCGCCCATGGTAGTGTGGTTGTGACCCGGTTGATAGTGAACGTCGAGTTTTTGTTTGATCGGATCGATTTTCTCGCCTTTATAGGCTTTAATCGCGTCGTCGATGTTCCATTTCACCATTTGACTGTCGATAAACAATGTAGTATAGGCATTGCCGCGACCGTCAAATGCAGTGTGTAATGGGCCAAGACCCAGTTGAGGCTCGGCTACGACAACATCGCGCTCTTTGATTTTACCTGCAAACAAGTCATCCAGTTTGCTAACATCCAATACGGTAACGGTTGGAGACAGTTTACCGTTGAGCATGATGTATTTGCCGTCAGGGCTTGCATTACAACCGTGAGGAGAGTTAGGAACCGGGATGTAACGAGTGTATGGAGAGTTGGCTTCCGCACGACCGTCCAACATTTTTACGCCGTTAACTTCTTTGAAGTCGCCTTTTTTGATGCCTTCTTCGATGGCGGCCAGGTTAAATACTACACACCAGTCTTGTTCGTTAGAAGATGCACCTTGTACAGTCAGAGCGCGCTCAGAGTTATAGCAGGTAGAGAAAGAGTATTTACCTTGGTAGTCGGCATCGCCATTATCCAAGTTACCGTCTACCAATACTTGCCATGCGATGTCCATGGTTTCGCCATCAACTGCAGTATAAACGGCATTCCAAGTTTTAGGATCATCCCATTTGCCTACGCCGTCAACAGGAACGATATGCTCACCGTTGGCAAATACGTAGCCAGTTTTCGGATAGCGTTGAGGACGCAGACCGTGGATACCTGAAGCATTAGGAATATCGATGATTTTATCAGTTTTCATCACATCCAAGCGGATACGGCAAACACGGGTGTTTGCTTTATCGTTGGCGTAAGCATAACGGCCATCGTAAGTTTGGTCGGTGAAAGACAAGTGCGGGTGGTGCAAGTCGCCGTTAGGGTAGCAACGCAGACCGCTGTCTTGCAGGAATTTACGGGTTTCCGGCGTAATTTTTTCATTCAAAATACGCAGGCTCTCGTTGGTACGACCCCAACCGGTAGCGCTGTCCATATTGAACACAGGGATACGCATCAACTCACGCATAGAAGGTACGCCGATCAAGCGCATTTCACCTGATTGACCGCCTGACAAGAAACCGTAGTATTGGTCAAGTTCGCCTGGACCAACTTCGGAAGTTTGTTTGCCCGGTTCGGCAGAATGAGCAGCGGCTTTTTCGGCAGGTGCAGCACCGGAAGCAGCAGCTTTATCACCCTCGCCGTTAGAGCAACCGGCCAAGCCCAACAAACCGGCACCAGCAATACCCGCACCGGAAGCAGCGGCAGTACCTAAGAATGAACGACGGCTTAAGCCGTTTTGTTCTAATTTTTCGTCTGACATACGACACTCCTTGGATAAAATCCGGCGGCCGATTTTTCAGACGGCCTGCCGATGAAAAACTTTCTAAGTCAGGCTGCCGATACAGCCCTCTTTTTTTATTGATAAATTACTACTTGTCGACACTGATTGCCGATTCTTTTTTAACAAACTGGACGACTTGTTCTTGAGCATTTTGCGTCGCTGCCGCATCATGCTGTTCAGCTTTTGCCGCCGCTTGTTTTTGTTTTTTCTTATTCGTTGCCACTACTTGAGGGCAACGCGTATCGTGATGATACATTACCTGACAATGCAGACATTGGATACATTCGTTCGGATGAATGTCGCCTTCTGGTGCGATTGCTTGTACTGGGCATTCGTGTGTACAAATCTGGCATGGGTTACCGCACATTTTATAACGGCGCAGCCAATCAAATACACGGAAGCGGCCCGGCAATGCGATACCTGCACCCAAAGGACACAGATAACGGCAGAAGAAACGTTCGATGAACAAGCCTGCAATCAGCAAAGCGGCGGCGAACAGAACAAACCACCATTCACGCATGAATTTCAAAATAATTGCAGTTTTGAAAGGCTCAATTTCAGCAAATTTTTCAGCCGTACCCAAATCGTACAGGGAAATTGCCAGCAAAGCGAAGAAAATTACATATTTAATCGCACTCAGACGGGTATGCAACAAGTGTGGCACTGTAATCTGTTTCAGACCCAATTTTTTAGCGATACGGTTGGTTAACTCTTGCAATGCACCGAAAGGACACAGCCATCCACAGAATGTACCGCGGTTCCACAACAGCATGGTTGCCGCTGTAAAGAGCCACAGAATGAATACCAGCGGATCCATCAGGAAGAATTCCCAGTGGAACTCAGTCAAAACAGCTGAGAACAACGTCAAAGTATTCACTACCGATAATTGTGCCTGAGCATACCAGCCGATATAAAACAGCGTAAAGGTCAGGAAACAAAGACGGAATCGGTCATACCATTTTTCGTAACGGACAATCCAGTCTTGGAACAGGAATACCAACAAGAGAATTGTCAAAGCAATACCGACAACGATAATTTGACCTTGTTTGGCTTTCCAAACCTGTTTCCAAAGTTGGTTGGAAACACCATCATCACCGGCAGTCGCATCTTCAGCAATACCCGTACTTTCAGGAGCTGAAGCGGCAGCTGCAACTTGCTCAACCGGCGCGCTGATTTCAACAGGTGGTGCTTTTGGATCATCGACATAGTAGCCTTTTGGCAATTCGTAATCCAAATCGGCAGTTACAAATGCCTTATCATTTACGCTTAATACGCGTTGAATCATCAATTGCAAACGCCATGGTTCAGCACCATCAAATTCCACACCTTCGGGGATTGTGAACCAAGAAACTTCTTTAAATGCAGGCGCACCTTCGGCAGATAAAGCAACTACACGTTCATGTTGCGCATCGGTAAAGCGGAAGCTGGTATCGCCTTGAATCATTTCAATACGGTCAAAGATACCGCCGCGGACATAACCCGAACCTTTCCAAGAATAGCGACCCTCGCCGGCCACCATCACGGCTTCTTGGCCAGGTTTCAAACGTTTTTGCAGGTTGTTCCAACCGGCTTCACCTAAAAGGCTTTTACCGATGGAAGGTTGGCTGACCAAGGCAACATACAGATCAATAAATGTATCATTACCATCACCCTGCTCCGCATGATCTGCCACACCTGCTTTACCGCTTTTCTCAAACAGTTTATTGATTTCGTCGATAGAAATATGCAGATGGCCGACGGCTTTTTGTTCCAAAAGCGCATTCCATGACAGGATATCTTGTTTGTCTTGATTAGCAACACGACGCGGACGAGTCTGAACGTCAGGTACAGCAGACTGTTCGCCGGAAGCAGCTGCCGTACCGGCTTGAACTGCTTTATCTGTACCCAAATGATATTGATGGATTACTGCTTTAACAGAGCGCTGAATACTGTCATTGATGACCATCAGGGTCACAGTCGCACCACTAATAATATCCCCTGGTGCAACACCTGGTTGAGGCGGGTTTTTAATAAAATTTAAGCCGATATATTTGTCAATGAATTTATCGACACGGGATTGCGGGATACCGATCAGCATAATCGGCTCATGGTGCTCAACCAATTTTGCGCCGGCAATAGTGCCATCATTGGCCAATGCAACCATCGTATCGATCGGTTTGCTCGAATAACCGCGCGTATTGACCACGTCAGTCGTGATATAAACCAAGCCAAGCTGCTCTTCGCCCTTGTACACGCGAGCAACCAAGGGCTTACCTTCAGGCTTACCGTAGCGGTCAGCACCTGGGAAAATTTCAGACGGCTGAACTTTTGCCAAGAAATCAGGCAAGCGTTCCGCGTAAGCAGGCAGGCTTACCATCATCACGAAAAATACAGCAAACAGCATAAGGATTCGTTTCCAAATGCCACTTAAGCACTTCATTTCAAGACAGGACATGGCTATTCCCGATATATCGATACTCTAAACACTTATATTATATGAATCATCTATCAGCAATAATTTGATTAAAATCAAGTTTACAAATCTTAAAACCAGATTCTACATACTAATAATACTTTAGAACTACATTAGATGAACCTTTTATTATTAGGCATGAAACATAGGAAAATCAACTCAATCCAAGAATCATCCCCATATTATTAACTTATTTATAATAATACTCAAAACAATTTCTGAAATTTCATTTAGCATATATTAAATAGAATAGAACCTGACTTAAATTTCCATAGGCCGCCTGAAAACGAATATCGAAAATACTTTAACCTACCCCTACAATGACAAAATACATTTCTTACAAAAACAAAAAGAGCCTATATAAAACAGGCTCTTTTTTCAGACTAATCTTAAGTCAGATTAGAATTTGTGACGCAGGCCAACAGTACCAGCAGTTTTCTCGTATTTAGTATCGCCTTTGCCTTCTTTCAACCAGCCGGCAGACAACAGGGCAGAAGTGCGTTTAGAGAAGTCGTAGTCAGCACCAACGATAACTTGGTTGTAAGCGCTGTTCTCTTGTTTCACGCCTTCTTCTTTAGCTTTAAAGCCGTGAGCGTAAGAAACACGAGGAGTTACGTTACCGAAGCGGTAAGCAGCAGTTGCACCAACTTCAGTACGTTCGTTTTTCTTAGCACCAGCTACGTCAGCTTTGAAGCCTTCGTATTGACCTACAACAGCAACCATCAGGTTGTTAGCATCGTAACCAGCAGTCAGACGGTGTGCTTGGTGATCTTTGTAAGTACCGGCAGCCAAAGTAGTATTGTGGTTGAATGCATCCAGGTAACCAGAAGTCAAGTCAGCACGTTTAGCATAAGAACCAGCGTAGCGACCGAAGAAACCAGAGTTCTCGTAGTTCAAGCCTAAGTCGTAAGACGCACGGGTTTTCACAGCGTGATCGTATTTATCGCCAGGGTTAGCATTGTCGCGAGGTTGGTATTGTACGCTTGCGCTGAAACCACCAAACACAGGAGTGTCGTAACGTACAGATACTTTACGAGTATCTACACGTTTGATTTTACCCAATTGCAGAGCGTCTGCGTTAGCATTACTAGATTCCCAAGGGTCGAAGCTGTCGCTACTGTTTTTCAGAGAAGTATCCAATTTACCAGCACGAACTTTACCGAAACCGCCTTCCAAGCCCAAGAAAGATTCACGGGTCGCGAAACCAGAATCACCACCGGCGATAGAAGTGTTTTGTTCAACTTGCCAAATAGCATTCAAGTTGCTACCCAAGTGTTCGTGGCCTTTGAAGCCGATGCGAGAACCGTAGTCAGCAATCTCAGTAGCAGTTTTAGAAGAAGTCTTACCCTCTTTTACTTTAGAGATTTCTACGCCAGCTTTGATTTGACCGTACAGAGTCACATCAGCCATAGCTGCAACAGGCAGAGCTGCCAAAGTCAGAGCAATCAGAGATTTTTTCATTGCTGTATTCCTTTTCTATTGTGAAGAAATAACTTAAGCAGACCGGACAATCCGCTTAGGCTTACATTATCGCTGGAATCAGCGATTCCATGACTGTTACTATAATTGCTCCTCTCTAAAAAAACAAACTTTATTCAATCCACCCCCACCACCCTTGAAACCCAGCAAAGGCAAACACAGCCTAAAAAAATGAAATTTATTATTTAAAATCAATGATAAATTTCTTTTAAAACCAATTGTGCATTTTTACAACACTTTATTAATTTACACATCAATCCAGCTATTTTGTTGCTTTTATACCAACAATCTGCCAATTAGGCCGTCTGAAAAACGTTACCCGAAACATTCATCCACTCAGGCAGAGGCAGTCTTACCACCCCAAACTCATCAGGATAATCAACGCCTGTCAAATATAGACCGTCAGACATAAAGGTCGGAGGCGCTTTCAATCTGCTTCTTGCATAAAAGATTGACTGAAATTCATCCACACTAATCCTACCACTTCCCACATATACCAATGCGCCCATAATATTGCGCACCATATGATGCAAGAATGCATTTCCATGCAAATCAAGGCACAAATAACGAGGAGTCCCACTAATACTTGCCCTATATAGCGTTTTTATAGGCGATTTTGCCTGGCACTCAGCCGCACGAAAGCTGGAGAAGTCATGTTCACCCTCCAATAAAGCAGCAGCCTGCCTCATCAGATTTAAATCTAATTTCAAATGTGTCCACCCCACCCTGCCAACCAACAACGGAGAACAAACCGGAGATGACTCCAGCAAATAACGGTAATGCCGGCCATAAGCATCAAATCGAGCATTAAAATGAGGTGCAACTTTTTGCGCAAGCAATACAGCCACACCGTCAGGCAAATGCGCATTGACTCCACGCACCCACGCTTGCTCCGGACGGCTTACAGATGTATCAAAGTGTACGACCTGAGCTGTCGCATGTACACCCGTATCTGTCCTTCCTGCAACAATAGTATTAATCTGCTCTCCTGCTATTGAAGTTAATGCCTGCTCTAAGGCCGTCTGAACAGTCGGCAAATCTCCAGCCTGTTTTTGCCAACCATAAAAACGACTACCGTCATAAGAGAGGGTCAAAGCCCAGCGCTGCACCAGATGTCCTGTTGTATTTACTTGTTCAGTCATTTCTTATACTTCTTGTAAATTGATATTGTTGCCTACGCTCAAGTAACAAATATTAAAAAGGCGTGATTAACACACGCCTCCATTTTGTATTTCAGACGGCCTTCATCTTCAACCATCATATAAAGCTGAAATCTTACCCAACCAATAATAGACTCAGATAAAATCTTGCTTTTTAATTTACCATAAAAAAGATGCCGTCTGAAACGGCATCTTCATTTGACTAGCACTTACGCGCCAAGTTCTTTCATCAGTTTTTGGGCTTTATGCAGAATATCGCCTTCAGCCTCCTCAATCAGCCCTTGCAATGTTTCTCGAGCCGCTTCAGGATCACCGATTTCGATATACATCTTAGCCAAATCATATTTGGCTTCAAGCGGTGCAGTCATGCCAACTGATTCTGAAACAAAGCCTCTTTCACTATTGCTTTTATCGGCGGCTACTGAAACATCTTCAGCTCCCCATTCCAATGCACCTTCTTCAATCACAAACTCAGAAGCAGCTTCTTCTTTCTCTACTTCTTCTTTGGTTCCTTGAATTTGCAAGTCTTGATCTTGCTTGATCTCGAATGGCAACGCATGGCCGTCTGAAGCTTCAGGGGTTTCTACCGTAAACTCGAGTGGCTCTTCATTTCTTGACTCGGAGACTTTTTTCTCTGCCGCCAAATCAAACTCAGCAAATGTATTTGCCTGCTCTTCTTTACGTTCAGGCATAACAACGGATACCGGCTGATATGGATTTTCTGGTTCAGGTTCGTACACGCTTTCTGTTGATTCGATATTGTCCCAATCAGCATGGCGACGTTGTTCTGTCTCAACATCATGCGTTACTGCACCTGAAAGAATACCTGCCTGACTATTGTCAATCTTACCTAAATCAAGTTTGACATCATCGATATTGGAAGATTCTTCTACTTCATTGATAACCACATCATCTTCAAAATCGTCTTCGATAAGCAGGCCATCTTGAGTTTTTTCAGACGGCATTACTTTAGTTGCAGCAACCGCAGCAGCTGAAGCAGCAACATCTTTCTGTACAGCCTTCTCTTCATCCATACGGCTTACAGGTGCTGCTTCAAGCTCGTCTTTACGTTTACCCGCAGCTTTTAACAACAACCAAGCAGCAATAAGGGCTGCACCGCCTGCCAATAACCATTTCCATAAATTGCCATTTGATTCGCCCTCTGTTTGCTCCGCGATAGAATCAGTGGTTGCAACAGACTCAGAAGCCACTACATTCTCTTGAGCATCAGAAGAAGCCATAGCTTCTTGAATATCGGATGCAGGAACAGTCGATGCGGCATTTTCATTAACCGCTGCAGATGCTGCTTGTTCTGTTTGTTCAGCTGAAGCTTGTTTTACTTCTTCCTGTTGCTGTGTATTTACGCCAGCATCTTTAACCTGGGCTTCAGTTTGAGCCTCAGGCTGAACAACAGGTTTTTCTGTTTTAGCCTCTGTTGCATTAGCGGTTTCATTGGCTTTTTCTGTTGCCGTATTAGTTTTAGCAGGAGCAGAAGCAGCCAAACGTTGCAATTCGCTACGGTTTGGAATATTCAGCACCTTACCTGCCAACATACGGTTGGCATTGTTATCGATAAACACATCCGGATTGGCATTAACCAATGCTTGAATGGTTTGATCCAAGGTCATACCTTGCGGACGGATGCTGGACGCAATGGCAATCAGGGTTTCACCCGTACGCACCAAATGCTGTCTACCTGAACGTGCAGCTGTGTCGTTTTTAGCAGAGGCCGTCTGAACTTGTTTTTTCTCAGCCTTACGCTGCACATCCTTACGCGCTTGAGCTGCCTGATTACCTACTGCTTTATTGTTTTTAGTTGCAGGCTGTTGGGCATTGCGTGTCGGCTCGAAGGATTGGGATTCGGCAGTTTGACGGGGGCGGACGGATGCCGCATCTTTAGCGTCGTATCCGGCCGGATCGATGATAGCAGTGTATTCACGCGATTGCGCGCCGACACCTACTTGGAAAACCAAAACAGGATCTTTGATGGCTTTAGAGGAACGAATGGTAACGACTGCCTTATCGCCTGATTTGCGTACCGCCGCGCGCAAATTACCATTTGAAATAGTGGCCTTACCGCCATTAAGCAGAGCCTGAGCTTCCTCGCCAGTCACAGTGATACTGCCTGTAAAAGGCTCACCCAAATGAGATTGAACGTTCAAACCGCCCAAACCTGCAGAAGCGCTGAGCGATGTCATTAAAGCGATAGAAGCTGTAATTAATTTAATATTGTGATGTTTTTTCAAAACTGATCCCCTGTTCGGAAATTATGGTACTAACCAATGTGCGCGCATTTAACCATATATTTACTAGATATTACGTCATGATATATTTTTAACCCATTTCTGCCAAGCAATACAGGCTATTCAGCCTGAAATTCCTTGGTAAATCTATTACTTTTGCATGCTTGTGTTTCTTTTTTACAAATTTCGCCAACCCAAAACAAATATCTCATATGGATATATGTGGTATTAAAGTCATGGGGAAAGGTGCAAAAAAACACATCTCCCTGTATGATTAGCATTTACTCAATTAGTTTCATCATTAATATATGAAGGTTTTGAGCGACTTATTCGCCGTATTCTTATTTTTCATCACATACATCATCACCAAAGACATGATTGCCGCAACGGCTGTTGCGGTTATAGTCGGTATTGCCCAAGCTGCGCTGACCTTTTGGAAACACCGCAAACTGGACACCATGCAATGGGTCAGTCTGATTTTGATTGTCTTTTTTGGCGGTGCAACGATTCTGCTGAAAGACAACCGCTTTATCATGTGGAAACCGACCGTTCTGTTTTGGATCGGCGCAATCGTCATGCTGTTTAGCCATCTTGCCGGTAAAAACGGGCTAAAAGCCGTGATGGGTAAAGAAATGCAGCTTCCTGATTTTGTATGGACGCGCCTGACTTATGCATGGATTGGCTTCCTGATTTTTATGGGGGCTGCCAATCTCTTTGTCTTTACGTATTTTCCAGACCAATGGGTCAATTACAAATTGTTCGGCACATTGGGTTTCACAATCATTTTTTCTATCGCACAGGGCATGTATCTGATGCGTTTCCAGCCTAAGGAGGATCAATAATGGAATATTTCATGCTTTTGGCCACTGATGCCGAAGATGTCCACGAAGCACGCATGGCAGCCCGCCCTGCTCATTTGGCACGCTTGGAAGAATTGAAAGCGCAAGGCCGTCTGCTGACTGCCGGCCCCAATCCTCTACCAGACAATCCGGAACGCGTTTCCGGCAGCCTGATTGTGGCTCAATTTGAATCTTTGGACGCAGCACAAGAATGGGCTGAACAAGACCCTTACGTCGATGCCGGCGTATACGCAGAAGTATTGATTAAACCCTTTAAAGCCGTGTTCAAATGAGCAATATGCGTCAAATTATCGAGGAACGCCTGCAGGCACTTGAGCCTGAGTTCTTCGATTTTGAAGATGAGAGCCATCTGCACGCCGGCCATGCCGGCAATAAAGGCGGCGGGCATTATGCGATATTGGTGGTCAGCAACGCATTTGAAAATATCGGTCGCCTCCAGCGGCAACGTATGATTAAGCAGCTTTTGCAAGACTTGTTTTCAGACGGCCTGATTCATGCACTCAGTATCAAAGCGGCCACGCCGGACGAATACTTCCATTAAGATTACTACTTAAACTTTGATTTCTAATCATTAATTTATTTCCAATCATTATTTAAAAGAGAAATACGATGAAAAAAACCTACTTTGCTTCAGCCTTGATGCTTGCCCTGACTACCGGCACCCTGTTTGCCCAAACTTTGGTGACCGTCAACGGTCAAGCCATCGACAGCAGCGTTATCGATGACCAAGTTGCTTCCGTACGCGCCAGCAACCCGAACGTTCAAGACACTCCTGAATTGCGTCAAATGCTGACTGAACGCCAAGTTATCAGCACTGTTGTTACCCAAGAAGCTAAAAAATTAAAACTGGATCAAAGCGCTGAATTCAAAACTGCATTGGAGCAAGCGCGTGCCGATGCCGCCAAGCAAGGTGCAGATAAAAAAGCCACATTCAAAACCGAATGGGCAGTTTTCGAAAATGATTTGTTAGGCCAAGCTTTCGCGGCGCATATCGTCCGTCAATATCCTGTTCAAGAAAAAGATGTCAAAGCCGCTTACAACGACTTCAGCAACTTCTATAAAGGTACTCAGGAAGTCCAAATGGGCGAAATCGTGACTGACAGCAGCAGCAATGCCCAAAAAGCCATTGCCGATTTGGATGCGAAAAAAAGCTTTGTTTCGGTATTGAACCAATACTCAATTGACGAAGCGGCCAAAAAAGCCGGCGGTATCCCTAAAGCTTATGTTCCGCTTAAAGATTTGCAAGAATCAGCGCCTCCGCTTTACGCAGCTGTCAAAGACCTGAAAAAAGGTGCGCACACTAAAACGCCGCTGCAAAACGGTAATTTGTACGCCGTTTTCTACGTCAATGACCGCCGTAACGTTACCGTACCTTCTTACGAAGCCTCTAAAAACGAGATTGGCAGCGACTTACAGGCAGCCCGTGTTGATGCGGCCATTCAATCATTGCTGAAAAAAGCCAGCATCAAAGTCAACAAATAATATAACGTGCCCGCCGTGATAACGGCGGGCAATAAGGAACTCACATGAACATCAAGCCCAAAACTGCCGTTTTGGCTATCCTCGCCCTATCAACCATCGGCTTGGCAACTGCCAAAGCACCTGAAATCGATCCCGCCCGTATCGACAGCATGGTTGCCGAAGTATTGAGACAAGCCGATCAACATCCCAACCAGACTGCCAAACCCGATGGTCAGGCAATCCGCAAAGATGTGGTTACACGTTTGCAGACTTTGGAAATTTTGAAAAATGAAGCCATCCAGGCTGGTTTGGACAAAGATGCAGAAGTGCAGAATCAGCTTAAAAACGTTGAAGCTGAGTTTTATGCCAACCAATACGCTGCTTATCTAGAACGTCAAACCGCGGTTGACGATGCTGAGTTGCGCCGTTTCTACGACCATCAAACACGCATTATCAAGCTGCAACAAGTCAGCTTTGCTTCAGCCGACGAAGTACGCGCCGCGCGAGAGCTGCTGCTAAAAGGCTTGTCATTTGAAGAGCTGATGAAACGCTATCCAAACCCCGAACAAGAGTTCGACGGCTTCATCTCTCCGCAGCAGCTCTCTCCTCAACTGGCTACCGCTTTTGCCGACATGAACCGAGGCGATGTAACGCATGAGCCGATTCAAATGGAAAACCGTTTTTATCTGTTTAAACTCAGTGCAGTAGAACACGATCCCAATGCCGAACCTTTCGAACTGGTACGCAATCAGATTGCCCAAGCTGTTAAACGACAAAAAGTCGAGAATCAGATCGAACGTATCTTAAAAGAAAACGGCATTAATCCGTAAATTGATTCAATGGTTTCAGGCCGTCTGAAACCATACTCCAACCCAAAGGGCGTGTCTTTTACGCCCTTTTTTACAAACTTCTTTTATTCAAAAACATCATGCGCGCTGTTATCCAAAAAGTTACCCAAGCCAAAGTTGACGTTTTGTCCGAAAACTCCTGCGAAACCTGCGGCAAAATCGACAACGGATTTATGATATTGCTCGGCGTTACCCACACCGATACAGAAACAGACGCCAAATACATTGCGGATAAAACCGCCAACCTGCGTATCTTTGAAGACGAAAACGGCAAATTAAATTTATCGCTCAAAGATGTCGGTGGCTCGATATTACTGGTTTCCCAGTTTACCCTTTACGCTGATGCGCGCAGCGGCCGCCGCCCATCTTTCTCCAATGCTGCCCCTGCCGAACAAGCGGATAAGCTTTATCAATATACCGCGCAACTTTTGCGCAAACATGGATTGACTGTCGAAACCGGCAGATTCCAAACCCATATGCAGGTTTCCCTTTGCAATGACGGGCCGGTTACCTTATTGCTTGACTCGCAAAAAACATTCTAAATCCCATCAAAAAAGGCCGTCTGAAATATTTCAGACGGCCTTTCCATTTCTGATCATTACTAAATCAAGCCTTGCGCTTTCACCCAGTTCACAATATCTGCCTCAACGGCTTCAGGCGAACCCGGATTGTCAATTTTAACGCCGTACTCATCCGCACCCAGCTCTTCCAAAATCTCCAGCTGCGAATCCAGCATTCCGGCTTTCATATAATGCCCCTGACGCGACAGCATACGTTCAAGATTGATTGCTTGAGGCGGAGTCAGATGAATAAAAGCCACCTTCCCTTCTGCACCACGCAGAATATCGCGATAGTGATGCTTGAGTGCGGAACAAGTAACAATGGAATATTTTTCCCCGTTTTTTGCCTGCTCTGTCATCCAGTCACGCAAATTGCCCAGCCAAGGATAGCGGTCTTCGTCCGTCAACGGAATACCGGCACCCATTTTGTCGCGGTTGGCTTGAGTATGGAAATCATCGCCTTCGGCATATGGGCATTGGTTGAGATGTTTTTGCAAAGACAATGCGGCAGTGGTTTTACCGCAACCGCACACGCCCATCATGACAAAATGTGTCGTCATTTTTCTACTCCTTGTTTATCTAGATTTTAACGGTATTTGAAAACAGGCGGATTGTGTTATCTCAAAAACACTATCCGCCGGCCATTTTCGATTAAACCAAGATAAACAACACTGACGATAAAGCAAAACCGATGAGTGCGATAAGTGTTTGGTTGACCGTCCATGTCTTCAAGGTCGTCGGCACATCCATATCCAACAGACGGCCGACAAGCCAGAAGCCTGAGTCGTTAAAGTGGCTGCAACCAACGGAACCTGCCGCCGTCGCCAATACCACGCAAGTAATCTGCCAATCGCTGAAACCTGCCGCCGCAACGGCCGGTGCCATCAACGCGGCAGCGGTAGTCAGGGCAACAGTCGCAGAACCTTGCGCAATACGCAAAGCCAAAGCTACCAAGAAACAGCCCAGTAAAACAGGAATACCCAAGTCAGCCATGCTGTCGGCCAAAGCCTTACCGATACCGGAAGCACGCAATACGCCGCCGAACATACCGCCTGCACCGGTAATCAAAATAACCGAGCAAACCGGGCCCAATGCGCCATCAATGGTTTTCTCCAAAGCGCTGGCTTTTTCACCACGTTTACTGCCCAATACATACAGGGCTACCAAAACAGAAATCAGCAAAGCAATTGGTGTCGAACCGAGCATTCGTGCAAACTGCACCCAGCCTTCATCCGCACTGACCATTTTCTCGCTGATCAGAGTAGACAAACCAGTATTCAAGAAAATCAACAACATAGGAATTAGCATAATGCCAATGACCGTAGATGCCTTTGCAGGCGCTTTCGGTTGGTCGTTATCTTGCGTACCGCCGCTGAGCAAATCAGGAACGGGCACATGAATGCTGCGGCCCAAAATCTTACCCAATAAATAGCCGCTGAAATACCAAGTAATCAAGGTAACAGGCAAACCCAAAATCAGCAGTTGACCAATATTTGCGCCATAAAATTCAGAAGCTGCAATCGGGCCGGGATGTGGCGGCAGGAAGACGTGCATGACGGAAAATGCGCCAATAGATGCCAACGCATAGGGCAAAACAGTTTGCTTCATGCGGCGTGCCGTTGCAAACACAATCGGCAACATCACCACCAAACCGGCATCAAAGAAAATCGGAAAACCGAAAATCAAAGAAGCCACGCCTAAGGCAAACGGCGCACGATTCTCACCAAAAATCCGAATCAGCGCATCTGCCAAAGACTGAGCACCGCCGGAAGTTTCCACCAAACGGCCAAGCATTGCACCCAAACCAACCAACAACGCCACGCTGCCAAGTGTACCGCCGAAGTTTTTGACCAATACATCATTAACAATGCTGCCCATAGGCAGACCTGTTACGATGGCAGTCAGCAAGCTGACCAATACCAACGTCAGCAAGGCATGAACGCGCAGTTTTACAATCAAAATCAAGATCAGCAAAATCGCTGCCGCGGCGATACCGAGCAAAGTACCGGCACTCAGCGTTTGAGTCCATCCATCCATTTTGAAGCCTTTCTCTGTAAGAAAAATACAAACTTATTAATGTTTCTTAACACACGTAGATAAGATAACACATTTCACTATGGATTCATACGGCTGGATTTAGTCAAAATATAAACTTCTCTTTTTCAAAACCCTTTTTGTAAGATGCTTGATAAATAAGGATTACAACGAAAAACAAGGGTGACAAAAAGGCCGTCTGAAACGTAGTTAATTTTCAGACGGCCTGACATCATTCTTCTCGATAAAATAGAAACGAATATTTTTTCAATTACCTAAAATCAAGTATTTTCGGCTTATGCCTTGGTAAAAATCACCCCATTTCCCAAACGTAATTCCGGCAGTTTGGTATTAAAATCCAGCCCATTGAGGCATGAGGGACTGTTACGCATTACTGCTTCGATTTCGGCAAAATCCTCGGTCAAAAATTTTAGCCGAATCAAAAGAATCTGGACAGTAATGTTTTACGATTCCCCGAACATTCATCATGCTTTTTCTTAAAAACTGAAAGTGCCATGATACAAAGGCCGTCTGAAAAATTCTTCAGACGGCCTTGATTCTTAAACTTCTGCCGGTGGTTGCGGTGTATCCTCATCTTCCTGCTGCGTTTTCGCTTTGGCAAAACGGCTGAACCAAATACCAGCTTCGTAGAGCAGAATCAGCGGAACGGCAAGCAGGGTTTGGGAAATTACGTCAGGCGGCGTGATGATTGCGGCCACGATAAACGCACCGACAATCACATACGGACGCGCATTCTTAAGCTGTGCAGTCGAAACAATGCCCATTTTGGCAAGCAACACCACAACGACGGGAACTTCAAACGTCGTACCGAATGCAACAAACATGCCCAAAATAAAGGACAGGTATTTATCGATATCGGTCGCCATATTGACACCGACAGGGGTTACACCGGCCAAGAATTTGAAAATAACGGGAAATACCAGAAAATAGGCAAACGCCATACCAACAAAGAAGAGCGTCACGCTGGACAACACCAGCGGCGTAATCAAACGCTTTTCGTTTTGGTATAAAGCCGGGGCGACAAACGCCCAGACTTGATACAGCGTGTGCGGCAACGACAGCAGAAACGCCGCCATCAAGGTAACCTTTACCGGCACAAAAAACGGCGCGATCACATCGGTCGCAATCATGCTGGTATCTTTAGGCAGATTGGCCATCAATGGTTCGGCAACAAAAGTATAGAGCTGCTGGGCAAACGGCATCATGCCCAAAAAGCAGACAACGATACCGATGACGATCCACATCATTCGGCGGCGCAGCTCGAGAAGATGCTCGATAAGCGGTTGGACGGGTTGTTCGTGTTGAGGTTCGGACACCGGTTGACTCACTTTTTACTTACGGACGCGCAGTTTGGGCTTGGCGTGGAATTTCGGGCGCATATCGCGTTTGCGGCTCATCGCCTGCTTACGCAAAGAAGTCGTATGCAGCGGAGGAACATCGGCAGCAGGAGCTTCGACATAGCTGACTTCAACCGCCGGTGCGGGGGAAACCGATGCGGTCAAATACTCACGCCAAGCGCGGTCTTGCTCGGACTCGGCATTTTCAGCTCCGACAGGCTCTTGAGTTTGCGCTGCTCCACCCTCTTCAGGAACTTGGGCCGCACTTTCATTTTCAGTGCTGCTTGAAGCCAAATCAGGCAGAGGATTACCGAACTCGTCCACGCCAAAATCAGCTGGCGTTTTTTGTTCGGGCAGGCGCTCCCAAGGCTTGAGGCCATCTGAAATATCATTCAGATTTTTTTGTGCATCATCGCCTAAGTCTTTGATACCGTCGCGAAACTCCGAAGCGGCGGCTTCAAATTCCTGCTTCACCTTGCGCAATTCGTCCAACTCAGCCTGAGTATTGAGCTCCTGCTTGACGTTGTTGACGAAGCCTTGCAATTTGCCGACCAAACGCCCGGCCGTGCGCGCGGCTTGCGGCAGACGTTCTGGACCCAGCACTATTAGGGCGACAACGCCGACCAGCAGCAATTCGCCCAAACCGAAATCAAACATGGATTATGCTTTGTCTTCGTCTTTTTTGTGTTCGATGACTTCGTCTTTTTTGGCATCTTTGCCGTCTGTACCTTCATTCAGGCCTTGTTTGAAGTCATGCACTGCACCGCCGAGGTCTTTGCCGACATTGCGCAATTTTTTGGTACCGAATACCAAAACGACGATAATCAGTACGATAATCCAGTGCCAGAGAGAGAAGCTACCCATGATAAATCCTTGAATTTATTAAAAATAGATGATAGTTATGCAGGCGTACCCATGATATGTATATGCAGGTGGAATACTTCTTGTCCACCGCCTTTGCCTGTGTTGATCAGGGTTTTGAAACCGTCGGTCAAACCTGCCTCTTGGGCGATTTGAGGGACTTTCAACATCATTTTCCCCAACAGGGTTTGATGTTCGGCGGTTGCGTGTGCCAGTGAATCGAAGTGTACTTTCGGAATCAGCAGCAGATGCACCGGCGCAGCAGGACGGATGTCTTTGAAACAAAGCATCTCATCGTCTTCGTAAACAGTTTGTGCCGGAATATCTTTGGTTGCGATTTTGCAGAAAATACAATTATCCATAATGGCTCCAATGGCCGTCTGAAAACGGGTATAACGAGTTTCACCCCAAAAAGGGAAATCGTTTTTGCCCTAAGAGACGGATTCTGAAACAGGTCAAATACGGGATTGTAATATAAATTCAAGATTCTTTGCGAGAAGCTTTTTCCACTAATCCCGACAAACCTTGACGGCGCGCAAGCTCGTTTACTACATCTTCGGCACGCAATCCGTGATGCGCCAATAAAACCATGGTATGAAACCACAAATCCGCCACTTCGTAAACCAAATGTTCGCCACCGCCATCTTTAGAGGCCATCAAGGTTTCACCCGCTTCCTCGATGACTTTTTTCAGAATCTTGTCTTCGCCTTTGTGCAGCAGCTGGGCAACGTAAGAAGCATCGGGATCGCCGCCTTTGCGCGAATCGATGACGTTTTGAATTTGGGTAAGGATAGTATCGGTCATGGTCAGTTTCTCTTATTTTCTTTCAGACGGCCTTAAGGATGTTTATGTCCGTAAATCGCCTCTTCGTCTTTCAACACGGCATCGACTGTCTGCCATGCGCCGTCTTGCCAAACTTTGTAAAAACAGCTTTCGCGCCCAGTATGACAGGCAATGCCGCCGTTTTGTTCAATCAACATGACCACTGCGTCGCCATCGCAATCCAGGCGCAATTCATGTACTTTTTGCGTATGCCCTGACTCTTCGCCCTTCATCCATTGTTTTTGGCGGGAACGGCTGTAATAGTGGGCAAACCCGGTTTCTACGGTTTTTTGCAGGGCTTCGGCGTTCATCCAGGCAACCATCAGCACACGGTGTGTCTGCCAATCTTGGGCAATCGCGCAAACCAAACCTTTTTCATCAAATTTTACGGCATTCAGCAGCGTTTCGTTTATGTTCGACATTCGCATTTTTTTCCCATATTTTCAGACGGCCTTTGGATAGTAATCACAAACGCACTTCAATTCCTGCTTCACGCATGGCCAGTTTTGCTTCGCGGATGCTCGCTTCGCCAAAGTGGAAAATACTGGCGGCCAATACCGCATCGGCCTTCCCGTCCTTAATGCCGTCCACCAAGTGTTGAACAGAACCGACGCCGCCAGAAGCAATGACCGGAATATCGACCGCTTCGCTGACCGCGCGTGTCAAAGGCAGGTTGAAACCTTGCTTGGTGCCGTCTCGGTCCATACTGGTCAGCAAAATCTCGCCTGCACCGCGCCGCTGCATTTCGACAGCCCATTCCACCGCATCCAAACCGGTCGGATTACGTCCTCCGTGGGTAAAGATTTCCCAACGGGTGTTTTCAGGGTTAACCGCTTTGGCATCCACGGCAACAACAATCGCTTGCGAACCAAAAAAACCGGCCGCTTCGTTTACCAAATCAGGATTGGTTACAGCGGCCGTATTGATGCTGGTCTTATCGGCACCGGCATTAAGCAGACGACGGATATCGGCAACCGTACGGACACCGCCGCCGACGGTTAATGGAATAAAAACTTGTGAAGCGACTGCCTCAATAACGTGCAAAATAGTGTCGCGATTGTCGCTGGAGGCAGTGATGTCCAAAAAGGTCAACTCATCCGCGCCTTCATCGTTGTAGCGTTTGGCAACGTCAACCGGATTGCCTGCATCGCGCAGACCCAAAAAGTTGACACCTTTTACCACGCGACCGTCTTTTACATCCAGACAAGGAATAATTCGTTTTGCCAATGCCATACTCAATACCTATTATCCGTTATCAGGCCGTCTGAAACCGTCAGGCCAAAAATTTGCTCAACCAATCCGGCAAATGTTGCAACAGCTGAAAATAACCAATGCCGGCTATCATCGCCAAAACACAGGAAATAATGAAATTGCTGTCAATGCGGCCGACAATGGAAAAAATTAAACCGGCAAATGCCCAGATTATCCCGTTGAAAATCATCCAATAGGTATCGATAATCGGCAAATCAAACGCCGTCAGCTGCCGCAATATCACTGCAATCAGTGTAAACCACAAACTTTCGCTTAGCGGATACACTTCGCGGTCGGATGACCAGATAATCCAAAAACCCAAAACAAACGCTTCAAGCATACCAATCCCTTAATAAAATAAGATATTGAGTGAGTTGTTTTTTTATAATTATTTCAGACAGATTTTAAGTCTAAGGACTTTGCAAAATGCCGCTTTTGAAGGCATTTTCAGCTATACGCCAACTCCTGCGCTGTTACACCTTGCAAAGCCCCAATCTGCATAATTAAACGCACTTAGGTCAAGCCAAAGAATCGGCCATTTTTTGTGCCTGTGCGAAATCAATACTTCCCTCATAAATTGCGCGGCCGGTAATCGCACCGCTCACACCCTCTTTTTCGACGGCACACAATGCGTGGATATCGTCCAAATTCGTCAAGCCGCCGGAAGCGATAATCGGGATATTCACTGATTGAGCCAATTTGACGGTGGCTTCGATATTCACGCCGCTCATCATACCGTCGCGACCGATATCGGTATAAATAATGCTGTTGACGCCATCGTCTTCAAAACGCTTGGCCAAATCGACGACATGGTGTTCCGTTACCGTTGCCCAACCGTCTATCGCCACCATACCGTCTTTGGCATCCAAGCCGACGATAATCTGACCCGGAAAGGCCTTACATGCTTCGCGCACAAATTCAGGATTTTTTACCGCGGCCGTACCGATAATCACATCGGTCAGACCCAAATCCAAATACTTTTCGATGGTGCCCAAATCACGGATACCGCCGCCAAGCTGTACCGGAATATCTTTAACCACGGCGGCCAAAATTTCTTTAATCGCCGGAAAATTTTGAGGAACGCCTGCGAATGCGCCGTTCAAATCAACCAAATGCAAACGGCGTGCGCCTTGATTGCGCCAATGCAACGCCATCTCTGCCGGCGAGTCGGAAAACACCGTCGCCTGCTCCATCAAACCTTGTTTTAAGCGAACACAGCGTCCTTCTTTCAAATCAATGGCAGGTACCAACAGCATTTTCTTCTCCTCTATTCAATTTCAGTATATTTTACACAAATTAGCGATTTTTAGCAGATTTATGTTAAAGCCTCAAATCTGCCAATTTAAAAAATTACGCAGCAGCAGCAATCCTGCCTGATGGCTTTTTTCCGTGTGGAATTGTGTGGCAAATACATTGTCCTTACCGACAATGCAGGCAAATTCATTCGGATATTCACTGACACCTAAAATAATCTCTTCATTTTTCGGTGCAAAATAATAGCTATGGACAAAATAGAAATACTCGTTCTGCCCAATGTCTTGAAATAAAGGATGCGGACGGGTTTGGCGCACTGTATTCCAACCCATATGCGGCACTTTCAGACGGCCTCCCTGTGCATCGGTTTGATTGGGCAAAAACCGTTTTACTTGTCCTTCAAACCAACCCAAACCATCTGTATCGCCTTCTTCGCTGTGTTCGAACAATAATTGCGCACCTACGCAAATTCCAAAAAACGGCTTGTTTTTCAGGCCGTCTGAAACCGCCTCGCCCAAACCGCTGGCCTTCAGCGCAGACATACAGTCCGGCATGGCGCCCTGCCCCGGAAAGATAACCTTATCCGCCACCATCACTTCTTCAGGCCGCGAAGTCAGATAAACCTCGGCATTTTGCTTGGACAAGACCTGCGCCGCCTGAACCGATTTCAACACTGAATGCAGGTTTCCCATTCCATAATCGACAATCGCTACTTTCATTGCTTCTCCTCAGGCCGTCTGAAAACATTTAATGATTAATATAATAATAAGAATGATTGTAGCAAAAGATGGTTTAAAACAAAATATTGCCACCATACAAGATGAATAATAAAGGCCGTCTGAAATCCCAATCGGTTTCAGACGGCCTTTATTCATTCAAACGCTGCCTTATTCTTCTGATGCGGCTTCCGCTTCTTCTTGAACAGATTCTTCGCTCAGCGTGCCTTTAGTAGAAGGCGTTTGACCAATCATGCGCGGATCGTATTCGACCGCCATGCGCAATGCACGGCCGAAGGCTTTGAAAACGGTCTCGGCTTGATGATGTGCATTACGGCCGCTCAAGTTATCGATGTGCAAGGTCATCATGCTGTGATTTACAAGGCCGTGGAAAAATTCTTCAAACAAATCGACATCAAAACGGCCGATCAGGGCGCGGGTAAAGTCAATGTTGTACACCAAGCCAGGGCGGCCGGAAAGGTCGATGACTACACGGCTCAACGCTTCATCCAGCGGAACATAGGCATGGCCATAACGGGTAATGCCGGCTTTATTGCCAAGCGCTTGTTTCAAGGCCTGACCCAATACGATACCGATGTCTTCAACCGTGTGATGGTCGTCAATGTGCAAATCGCCTTTGCAGGTAATATCCAAGTCAATCAAACCATGACGCGCCACTTGGGCAAGCATATGCTCAAGGAAAGGAACGCCGGTATCCAAGCGGTATTTACCGGTACCGTCAAGATTGAGGCTGACGGTGATTTGGGTTTCGCAGGTATTGCGGGTAACGGTAACAAAACGGCCTTCGGTTGAAACACCAGCTTCGGCTGCTTCGACAGTTTGTTTTTCCAAACGCGCCGCTTCAACTGCTGCTTTTTCTTGATCTTTGCTGTGATCACGGTTCAGCCAGCCTTTGCGTTTGCGCATACCGGATTCCAACTTCGCAGCCAGGCTCGGACGAATGCCGCGTGCAGACTCATCGCCTGCCTGTTGTTCCAAACGGCGTTTGAGCTGAGACAAAGAGGCGGAGTTTTCATAACCGCACGCACGTGCAAGCTTGGTCAATGAGCCGGCTTCTTCAACCAGTAACAGAAAATTGGTCAAATGCAGTTGAGCTTTGTTCATAATGGTAGTTTCCTTGAAATCAAAGATTGGGGTAAAGGTTTCTAATAACCGCCAAGACGGCATCATTTTGCGCTGCCGAGCCTACGGTTATACGGACACACTGATCCAAAAGCGGATGGCTGCCATGCAGTTTTTTAATCAGTATGCGGTTTTGCTTCAATGTTTCAAACAGCCCGTTCGCATCAGGAACGCGAACAGTAATAAAGTTGGCTTCGCTCGGAAAAACTTCCAAACGGTTTAATTTCGACAATTCATTCATCACGCGCGAACGCTCATTTTTTAATGTATCAATGTTTTGCTGAATGATTTGATGATGTTTCAATGAGAATTTTGCCGCCGCCAAGCTTAATTGATTCATATTGTAAGGCGGAAGGATTTTGGCCAGTTCACCCATAATGCTTGGGCTTGCCGCCGCATACCCCATCCGTAAGCCGGCAAAGCCGATTTTACTGATGGTGCGCATTACGACCAGGTTTTCGACTTCTCCCGCCCAAGGAAGGAAACTGTCATGATGAAACGCTCCATATGCCTCATCGACAACCACAATGCCGGTTGCCGCACGAATGACCGCTTCCACTTCTTCTCGTTTAAAGCACACGCCGGTAGGATTATTGGGATAGGCAATAAAAATTAATGACGGCTGATGTTGCTCGATAGCGGTCAAAACGGCAGGGAGATTTAAAGAAAAATCTGGATTTAAGGGAACGCCGACATATTCCATGCCATAAAGCGCGGCATTATGACGATACATAACGAAACTTGGCTCAATACCCAATACACGCGCATTTGGTTTGGCAACCAGCATAGTCAAAAATTGGATAAGCTCGTCGGAGCCGTTACCCAATGCGATTTCCGCTTTATCGGGAATAGCGAAAACCTCCCTCAATTCTTCATAAATACCGCTCTTGGCAGTATGGGGATACAAATGAATCGGTGCCTGCTTTGCCAAATTCGCCCATTCTGACAATAAAGATTCATACCCGGCGAAAGGATGATGCGGACATTCCATGGCGTCCAACTTAATAAAACCTTCCGGCAAATCAGCAACCTGATAGGCTGTCATTACTTTAATATCATCACGGATAACATCAGCAACGCGATTCATGGTTTTCTATCCTCCTGAGATAAAGTATTTATAATAGTAGCACAATCTTTATTAAATATATATATTAATAAGACTATAAAACAAGATAAAGTTTCATTCGTTTGAAAAAAACAATAAATCCTTTCTTCAGTACCTTTAAGCAATATTCTTGGCTTATCCCGCCTTTTTAGCGGTATAATTTTAAGTTTTCCAGTACGGCTTTACGCCCTCAATATTGTGAACAATACACGCTCCCCATTACCTTATCTTGCAACTTCCATAAGCCTTATCCTGCTGATTCTGCTTTCCTTGTCATGGGAATTGTGGATCGCGCCATTGCGCGAAGGCGGCTCATGGCTGGCACTGAAAGCCCTGCCGCTGTGCCTGCCGTTGACCGGCATTTTGAAAAAACGCATCTACACTTATCAATACAGCTCCATGCTGATTCTGATTTACTTTGCCGAAGCCTGTATGCGCCTGGCAGACACAGCCGTCGCCAGCCGGATTTGCGCCGCCGTTTCCGTATTATTGTGTATTGCCTTTTTCCTCGGCTGCCTTGCATTTATCAAACAACAAAAACACACATCAAAATGACCTACCACACACTTTCAGACGGCCTGACTGAATCTTCAGTGAAAACCTTTTGGCCTTTATGGCTCAGTTTTCTTTGGATTTGCGCCGTCCCTTTTCTCTCACTCTACCGAGTCGGCCCACTGCCCAGCTTTTATTTGGAAGCCATCTCACTGAGCGGCTCATTGGTACTGACATTGATTAGCGCACACAAAGGCCTGCTGAATATCCGCCTTCCTGCACTCAGTATCGGCTTGTTTGCCATGGCCGTATTTTGGTCGCTCCAAGCGCGCCTCATGCATTCGATCTACCCCGGCATGAGTGACATCACCGCCTGGACATTTGTCATTTTGGCACTGGGCGCATGGTCGGTGCGGGGCTGGGTAGCAGCTTACGGACAGGAACGCGTCGTCAGCATCTTTGCTTGGTCTTTATTGATAGGTGCAACCATACAGGCTGCCATCGTCTGGCTGCAATTTAAAGGCTGGTCCAACGTAGAGTGGTTGAACGGCATCATTGCCCGAAGCAACGGCACCGTAAACGGCCAACTCGGCCAACGAAACCATTTGGGACATTATTTAATGTGGGGCATTTTGGCGGCATCCTATTTATGGACGGCGCGCAAAATGTCCAATGCAGCAGGTTTTCTGTTCGTATTGGCTTTGACTGCGACCCTCGGCCTTGTCAACTCGCGCACCATCTTAGGCTACATTGCCGCCCTATTCCTGATTACGCCGTTATGGTTTTGGCGTACCCGTTTCCAACACAAACGCGCACTGTGCATTTTCCTTCTGACCGCCATCCTGGCCGCCGCTTTCCAATTCGGTATGGGCAGCCTGTTGGATTTGTTTGGCAACATCAAATACGAAACCGCTGTCGAACGCGCAGGCACCAGCGGTTTTGAAGGCTCCATGCGCCAAATCGAATGGAGCAAGGCATGGATTGCTTTTCAATCCGCACCTTGGTTCGGTCACGGCTGGAACAGTTTTGCCCAGCAAACCTTCCTGATCAATGCCCAACAACAATACTTCCCCAACAATATCCTTGGCGTACTGTTTACCCATTCGCACAATATCGTCATGCAGTTATTGTCCGAAATGGGCATTGCCGGCACCTTGCTTGCAACCTTAACCCTGCTTGCAGCCGTATGGCGACTGTTGGGCCGCAACCAAACGCCGGCTTCCCTGTTTTTACTAACCGCCGCCGCCGTCAGCCTCTGCCACAGCATGCTCGAATATCCACTTTGGTATATTTATTTCCTCACCGTATTCAGCCTGATTCTGTCGCTGACACCTTCTTATCCAAAAGATGTTTCAGACGGCCCTTTATCTACTCAAATCAGGCAGTGGGCAGGCGGTATAGCCGCTTTATCGATCTTAATCGGCATGGCAAACCTCAGCTGGGAATATCAAAATCTGACCCAATATAGCCGTGTAGGGAAAACCGACGATCCGCAAACAGTCCAAAACAAAATCGACGGCTTGCAGCAGCTTTCCAAAGAAAGCCCCATGCTTGCCTATTACGCCGATTTAAGTTTGAGCAAACGTGCAGACCCGACCGATGCCTACATCCGCCCATGGGCGGAAGAGGCCGCACTCAAAGCCCTGACCTACCGCCCCTACTCCAACGCCTATCAAGTCGGCCTCTACCTCTACCGACAAGGCAAAAAAGAAGAAGGTGCGCAATGGATGCAGGCAGTGCAATATTATTATCCCTATATGATGTATTTCTACGCCGACAAAATACGCAGCCATCCGGTATTCGCCCCTCTGCTGCCCAAACTTTTGTCCGATTGCAAAGATTTCATCAATGCACCGAAACACCAAACTGCCAAATCATGTGATAAACCCTAAACAAAACTCACTCAATTGTCAGTTTGTCCTTACAGGCCGTCTGAAAATGTAAAGAGCGACAAGTTTCTATGCAAAAAAGCGCAAAAGCACAGAAAATTACGCTATCAACAAAAGCAGATTGCATGTTAAGATTGAACACAACTCTATTTTAAGCGCCGTACTGCCATTTAGTACCGCGGCGCATACAATCACGAAAAGGAAATTCCATGAGTCGCGTATTACTCGTAGATGACGATGCCCTCTTGACCGAATTGCTGACCGAATACCTGACTGCCGAAGGCCTCAACGTTCATAGCGTTCCCGACGGCGAAGCCGGCGTTCAAGAAATTCTGACCGGACAATACGATGTCGTCGTATTAGACTCCATGATGCCTAAAATGAACGGTTTGGACGTACTGAAAAACGTACGCACCCAAAGCACCGTGCCCATCATCATGCTGACCGCGAAAGGCGACGACATCGACCGCATTATCGGTCTGGAAATGGGTGCGGACGATTACGTACCGAAACCATGCACACCGCGCGAACTCTTGGCCCGCATCAACGCCATCCTGCGCCGTGCGCAACACAGCAACGAACAAAACAACGCGCCTAACAGCATTTCTGTCAGCGACGTCGTTTTGTACCCGGCCAAACGCCAAGCCAGCATCAAAGACACTCCGCTCGAGTTGACCAGCACCGAATTCAACCTGCTCGAAGTTTTGATGCGCCACGCCGGACAAGTCGTCAGCAAAGAGACCCTGTCTATCGAGGCACTCGACCGCAAACTGGCTAAATTTGACCGCAGCATCGACGTACACATCTCCAGCATCCGCCACAAATTGGGCGATGCTTCCCTGATTCAAACTGTACGTGGCTTAGGCTACCTGTTTGTTAAAAACTAAAGATTAAACAGATCAATGAAACTGTTTCAACGCATCTTCGCCACATTTTGCGCAGTCATCGTCTGCGCAATCTTTGTGGCGAGTTTTTCATTTTGGCTGGTGCAAAACACCCTCGCCGAAAACCAATTCAACCAACGCCGCACCATCGAAACCACATTGATGAGCAGCATCATCTCCGCGTTTAACTCGCGCGGAGACAGCGGTGCGCGTGAAATTCTTTCGGAATGGAAAAACAATCCTGTTTCCAATGCCGTTTATGTGATTACCGGCGACGATAAAAAAGATATTTTAGGCCGCAATATCGACAGCCTGTCCATCGAACGCGCCCGCATCTTTGCCATCAACAATCCCGAATCCGATTTAGCCCACATCGAATACGACCGTTTCGGCGAAGAATACCTCTTCTTCATTAAAGGCTGGGACAATCATCAAGCCCAACGCCTACCTAGCCCACTCTTCATTCCCGGCCTGCCGCTTTCGCCTATTTGGCACGAATTTATTATTCTGTCTTTCATCATCATCGTCGGCCTGCTGATGGCATACATCCTTGCCAACAACATTACCAAGCCTATCAAAATTCTTGGCGGCGGCATGGACAGAGTAGCCAACGGCGAACTCGAAACCCGCATTTCCCAACAAGTTGACGACCGTGACGACGAATTGTCCCACCTTGCCGTGCAGTTCGATAAAATGGCCGAGAAACTTGAAAAACTTGTTGCCAAAGAGCGCCACCTGCTCCACCATGTTTCTCATGAAATGCGCTCGCCACTGGCGCGTATGCAGGCGATTGTCGGCCTGATTCAATCTCAGCCGCAAAAACAAGAGCAATACCTCAAGCGACTTGAAGGCGAACTGGTGCGCATGGATACTCTGGTCGGTGAATTGTTGACCCTATCCCGCTTGGAAACTTCCAATATTCCTTTGGAAAAAGAAAACCTCAAACTCGTTCCGTTCTTAACCAACTTGATTGAGGACAACCAAAGCATTGCCCACCAAAACAACCAAAGCGTTACCCTGAGCATTGACCCAAAAATCCCCGAAAATGCCGTGGTCAGCGCCAACGAAGGCTATCTATACCGCGCCTTTGACAACGTTATCCGTAATGCCATCAATTACAGTCCGGAAGGCAGCACCATTCAAACCCATATCGGACAAGACGGCAAACACTGGATTATCGATGTGACCGACAACGGTCCGGGTGTCGATGAAATGCAGCTTCCGCATATCTTCACTGCCTTTTATCGCGCCGACTCCAGCGCGCACAAGCCCGGTACAGGTTTAGGGCTTGCATTGACACAGCACATTATGGAACAGCACTGCGGTAAAATCATTGCTGAAAATGTCAAACCCAACGGCCTGAGGATGCGTTTTATCCTTCCCAAAAAGAAAGCCGGAGACAAAAAAGAAGTCTAAAAATAAGGCCGTCTGAAACTTTTCAGACGGCCAAAAACACAAATAAGGAACCATCATGAGCGCAACCGTCCAAACCGGCTCCGGCTACTTCTTCATGCCTGAACACATCATCCTCGTCGGCGCCAGCGAACGTCCGCACAGCCTTGGCGAACGCATTTTCAGCCACCTGCTCGGTTCCTCATATCAAGGCAAAATCACCCCCGTCAATCTTCGACACAGCAGTGTAGCAGGCATTCCCTCCTACTCCAGCCTCAGCAAAATCCCGGGACAAGCCGATTTGGTTGTTGCCGTTATCCCGCCCGACCATTACGACTCGCTGTTCAAAGCCTGCCGTAAAAAAGACCTGCACCACATTATTCTGATTCAAGATTGGGAAAACCTACCGCCCGAATCCTGCAAAAACGCCCGTTCCACCATTCAAAAACATCACGGCGATGAATTGAACATCACCGTATGCAACAGCGCAGGCATCCAACTTCCCTCACTCAACCTCAACATCAGCACCCAAACCGACTATCCGGCCGGCCATATCGCATTACTCACCGGCCACAGCACCGTCAGCCGCAACATCAACCACCTGCTGAACACGCTGCATCAAGGCGTATCGCGCCACATCAGCCTCAACTATGATCTAAGCCCTACTACATCGGCCGACTGGCTCAACCGCTTCGGCCACAACCGCCATACTAAAGTTGCCGTGATCCACTACAATCCGGCCGAAAACCAACGCGAGCTGTTCAGTGCCATCCGCCACTTTACACGCCACACTCCGCTTATCCTATTGTCTACACACTACACCGACGACACAGACAAAGCCATCCTGCGCAGCCTCAGCCGCCATTGCAATTTCCAACCGGTATTCAATAACGCCGAACTGGAAGCAGCCCTAAAAGCCTACCTTTCCGGCATTCCCGTCATTACCCATCCCACCATTCTGTCCGATACGCCGATAGAATGGCTGCGCACTACCGCCAATGCCTGCGAATTGACCCTCGACCTCCCAACCGATGCACCATCCATCCGACAAGGCTGCATCGGCAGCAACCCTACGCCTGCACGCATCCACCGCTTGGCACTCGAACAATTACAAAATCCGCATACTCAAGCCCTACTTGGCATTATTTCGCCAGATACGCCGGACGCATACAGTATTCATCAAACTCTGGATAATTTGGCACAAAAAACCAGCAAGCCCATTCTCGTCAGCTATTGTTTTTCAGACGGCCTGACTCGGTTTAACACACCGGAAGAAGCCTTGCTGACACTTTATTTCCGCAATCAAACAGCCTATTTGCAACAGGTGCAAAATACCCCTGCGCCAGCCAAAACAGGCCGTCTGAAAACACCTAAAAGCAAAAGTATCGATAAAGCCATTGCATCCGGCCAAACCGAACTGATGGCGGAAGCCCTATACCTGCCTCCGTGCCAAACCCAAAAACACAATGCCGTCCAATTCCGGTTCAGCCGCCATGCCATTTACGGCAATATCCTTACCGCCCATTACAACGGCAAAACCGAAGCCACATTACCTCCCTTTACCACGCTTGATATCCAGCGTTTAAGCCAATTTGCAGAACTCGACAACACTTCCGTTCTCAATCAGTTCCTGCATTCCCTAAACACGCTTATCCGCAACAACCAGCATATCGGCGACATTATCCTCAACTACAACGGCAGCCAATACAGCAGCACCATCATTCCCGAAATTGTGGAAAAACCAGCCGCGCCGACAACCAAAATCCCCAAAAAAGCCGTCCAAACCTTAGAACAAGCTGCAGCAAAAATGCAAAGCGCCGCCGCCTACCTCCAACAAAAAAATCCGGTCGCAGCCGAATTCCTACGCAACACCGGCGAAGCCGCTTCCGAACTGCTGCACCCTAAAACCGAAACGCCCGAGATACAAAACGTACTCGCACCCTATCCGAGCCAAACCGATACCTTTATCCTGCCCGACGGCAACACACTGCACATCCGCGCACTAGAACCTGAAGATGCCGAAGCCAAACAAAAATTTGTCCGCCAATTACCCGCGGCCGACCGCTATACGCGCTTCATGACCCATACCAACGAGTTACCGCTGCCCACACTCGCACGGCTGACCCGTCCCGATTTCCATACCGAATGCGCATGGGCAGCCTTCGCTTCAGACGGCCGTATCGTCGCAGTTAGCCGTTACAGCCGCATCAATCGTAATGAGTGCGAGTTCGGCATTACTTTAGCACCTGAAACACGCAAAACCGGCTTGGCTGGCAAAATGATGAGCCTCATTATCCAAACTGCCACACAGCAAGGTTATCAAATCATGAATGCGGAAATCCTCAAAGAAAACACCCCAATGCTCAAACTCGCTGAAAAATCAGGATTTACCGTCACCCCGTCGGAAACCGACCGCGGACTGTATCAAGCCAGCCTCGATTTGAACGAATGGCAAAACAGCAACAAAAACAAATAAAAACTTGCATAACCCGTGTGAAATATCCTAAAATTAGCGGTTTCTATATATCCGCATTTTTCAAAAGGACTCAAAATGGTAGTTATCCGTTTGGCTCGCGGCGGCTCAAAACACCGCCCTTTCTTCAACGTAGTCGTAACTGACTCTCGCAACCGTCGTGACGGCCGCTTCATCGAGCGCGTAGGTTTCTACAACCCCGTTGCCAACGAAAAACAAGAACGCGTACGTTTCGACGCAGACCGCATCAACCACTGGGTTGCTCAAGGCGCGAAAGTTAGCGATGCAGTTGCCAAACTGATTAAAGAGCAAAAAATCGCTGCTTAATCAGCCGAAACGACCATGACAGACACTCAAAAACGGGTAGCCATGGGCTACATCAAAGGCGTATTCGGCATTAAAGGCTGGCTTAAAATTGCTGCCAATACCGAATATACCGACAGCCTGCTGGACTACCCCGAGTGGCAGTTGTGCAAGGATGGCAAAACCCTGAATGTTGTGCTTGAGGCAGGTAAAATTGTCAATGGCGAACTTCAGGTCAAATTTGAAGGTATAGACGATCGCGACCAAGCATTTGCCTTGCGCGGCTATACCATCGAAATCCCCAGAGAGTCATTCGCCCCTACTGAGGAAGACGAATACTACTGGGCAGATTTAGTCGGCATGACCGTCATCAACAAAGAAAACATCGTCCTCGGCCAAGTCAGCAACCTGATGGAAACCGGTGCAAATGATGTTTTGATGATTAAAGGCGAACATGGACAAATCCTGATTCCCTTTGTCTCCAACTATATCGAATCTGTCGATACCGACAGCAAAACCATTATCGCCGACTGGGGTTTGGACTACTGATGCTGATCCAAGCCATCACCATTTTCCCAGAGATGTTCGACAGCATTGTCAAATATGGCGTTACAGGCAGAGCAAGAAAACAAAATCTTTGGCAGTTTCAAGCCATCAATCCCCGAAAATTTGCCGACAACAAACTCGGTTATATTGATGATCGCCCCTTCGGAGGTGGTCCGGGAATGATTATGATGGCGCCGCCGCTTCAAGCAGCAATTGAAGAAGCCAAAGCAAACTCGCAAAAACCTGCCAAAGTAATTTATCTCAGTCCGCAAGGTCAGTCGCTGACACATAAAAAGGCCGCAGATCTTGCCGAACTGCCCCATCTTATTCTTCTATGCGGACGCTATGAAGGCATAGATGAAAGACTATTGCAAAGCAGTGTGGACGAAGAAATCAGCATTGGCGACTTTGTCGTCTCAGGTGGCGAATTACCCGCCATGATGTTGATGGATGCTGTCTTAAGATTGGTTCCGGGCGTATTGGGCGATATACAGTCAGCCGAACAAGACTCGTTTTCAGACGGCCTTTTAGACTGTCCTCATTACACCAAACCCGTAGAATTCCAAGGCATGACAGTTCCTGATGTCTTACGCTCAGGGAATCATGGCTTGATTGCCGAGTGGCGATTGAAACAATCACTGCGACGCACTTTAGAGCGCCGACCCGATTTATTGGAAAAGCGCAGTTTAATCCCAAAGGAATCCCGCCTCTTAAAAGAAATCTTGCAAGAGCAACAGGAAATCCAATCATAACTTAGGAAAAACAAATGAACTTGATTCAACAATTAGAGCAAGAAGAAATCGCTCGCTTGAACAAAGAAATCCCTGAATTCGCTCCAGGCGACACCGTTGTCGTATCTGTACGCGTAGTTGAGGGTTCTCGCAGCCGTCTGCAAGCATACGAAGGTGTTGTTATCGCTCGCCGCAACCGTGGCCTGAACAGCAACTTCATCGTTCGCAAAATCTCTAGCGGCGAAGGTGTAGAACGTACTTTCCAACTGTACTCTCCTACCGTAGAAAAAATCGAAGTTAAACGCCGTGGTGACGTACGTCGCGCCAAACTGTACTACTTGCGCGGCCTGACCGGTAAAGCAGCTCGCATTAAAGAAAAATTGCCTGCTCGCAAAGGTTAAAGCCTTCATCAAAAACCCACTTCAATGAAGTGGGTTTTTTGTTTTTATACAAGAACGCCTTGTCTTTCTTACACAATCCTGTAAGCCAATCACAATTCCCATCTCACGCATAAACTTAAACAGAATTATAACTCCCCCTGCTTCTTTTAACCTTTATAACAAAGGCCGTCTGAAACAAAAGATGCAGACGGCCTTTAATCACATCAGACGGTTATTTAAACCATCTTGCCAATGCTGGGATACGCGACAACAACAGTGTATCCAAAATCCAAATAACAGCGATTGCAGCAATGGCCGTTGGAAAAATCACAGCCAAAATCAGAAGTGGCACAGCCATTGCCCACCATACCGGAAATTTAATTTTCTGTGCAGGAGGAACTAAACCTCGCGCTTCCGAAGGGCGGCGTTTCCACCACATTACACAACCGCTGACACAGATAAAGATAATCGCCAGGCAGAACAAGACATTTGCCAATACGCTCCACCAGCCCAGCGTACCCATATGCAAAGCAATGCTTGCCGCCATGAATTTACCAAACCAGTTGTAATCATCGAAATGAATATCAGCCAGGATTTTGCCACTGTATTGATCAATGTGTACCGTACGATCCGCAGTCGGACTAATCATATCGTAGCTCATTGAGTCTTGCGACAGCGTCCATACACCGGTCTCACCCTTAGGCAAATTAAGCTGATAGCGACCTTTAAAGCCAATTTCGCGCGCAAAGCGGTCAACCGTCTCCAACGTCATCGGCTCACTCGGATTAATGCCGTTTTCGCCCATTGTCGTACCGGAAACCGGCATAGGCGTCAGCTCCAAAATCCACGGCACTTCTTTGGATTTACCGTCGTTCAGCACATCACCATGGGTTGATACGGAAGATACAGGATTAGGCTCCACGCCCCATTTACCCGTAGGAAATTGACTCCACGCTTGAACCACTTTACCACCCCAAATACCTGCCCAAGCAACGCCCGACAGACAGAACAGCAATAAAATCAAAGAAACCCAAGAGCCAAATGCACCGTGCAGGTTGCGCCACCAAGAACGACCTTTGCCTGCTTTAGGTAAAAAAACAGCCTTCAGACTACGCTGTTTTACCCACCACAAATAAATACCGGTCACAATCATGATGATGGTTAGCGACGCAGCGGTTTCCAACAGGTAGTCCCCTGTCGCCCCAATCATAATATCGCCGTGGATTTCATCCATCGTGTGATACCAGCCTTGACCGCGCGGCATCGTGTTCACGACTTTTGCCGTATAGGGATCAACGGCAACCATAGTGGCTTTATCGTCATTGTTCACGCGGAATACGGCAACCATATCATCTGTGCGCGGCGCAATATACTGCACCACAGAGGAAGTTTCCGGATTCACAAACTGTCTGGCAGCTTCAGCCTGAGCCGACAAAGGCTGAACCACTGCCTGAGGCGTAACATGTATGCGCTCGCCTTCTTTACCGGTAATATTGGCAAATAGCAGCATTCCCAACCCTGTAACAGCCAGCAGGGTTAAAAACGGCGCAACCAAAAGTCCGGCATAAAAATGCCATCGCCAAACAGTCAAATAACGGCGGTTAGCCTGTTGTTCATTTTGGGAAGTTGGTTTTGTTTCCATATATTCTCTTTATATAGTCAAAGCAGACTAATTATTACGAATTAGTATCAGGCATTTTAATCAAAAACATTCATTTAAGAAACCGTTTTTCCGATGCAGCTTTGAAATACTTCAATATTTAGTTTTCAGGCCGTCTGAAAAACAAAATAGACAGAAAACAACACTTTACTGAAAATCCGTTTTAATTATTGCGGTTTCGGCAGAATTTGGTAGAATACAGGCATTACTTATTTATTCATCAAGCCGCCAAGCTTTGGCGGCTTGTATTTTTATTTCCAATCCGGCTACCGCGCGTGGCCGGATAAAATTTTAAAAGCATCATCATGCTTTCATGGAGAACTCAATGCAAAAAATCCCTTTGACCGTCCGTGGTGCAGAATTGTTGAAACAAGAACTTCAACACCTCAAAAGCGTAGCACGCCCAGAAGTCATTGAAGCCATCGCCGAAGCACGTTCACACGGCGACTTGTCTGAAAACGCAGAATACGAAGCCGCCAAAGAGCGTCAAGGCTTTATCGAAGGCCGCATTGCCGAGTTGGAACACAAACTCTCTATGGCGCACATCATCAACCCTGCCGAAATCCATGCAGAAGGCAAAATTGTGTTCGGCACAACTGTGACACTGGAAGATTTGGAAACCGAAGAACAAGTTACCTACCAAATCGTCGGTGAAGATGAAGCAGACATCAAAGAACACAAAATCTACGTTGGCTCCCCCATTGCCCGAGCCCTGATCGGCAAAGAAGAAGGCGACGTTGCAGAAGTTCAAGCACCCGGCGGCGTGCGTGAATATGACATCATTGCCGTGCAATATATTTAAATAAACAAAAGGCCGTCTGAAAACATTTTCAGACGGCCTTTTGCTGTACCTAAAAACACCATAATCAAAGAAAACGAAATCTTCCCAGGAGAAGCATAATGAATCTACTGTACAAAATTATCCAAACCGCTGCCGCCATGTGGCTTGGTATGCAGCTGACAGCAGGCTATGTTACTGCCCCTATCCTGTTCCGCATCCTGCCCAAAATGCTGGCAGGAGAAATCGCCGGCATTTTATTTGCCATCACAGCAATATGCGGATTAGCTATTTTTGGTGTAGCCTATGCCTTTTTCAGACGGCAACTTGCCTCCCTCTCTTGGTGGGTTTTGGTGCTTTGGCTACTCTTAGCCTGTAATCATCTTTTGGTTACGCCGGTTATCGAGGCACACAAGTACGGGCTGGATAACTGGCTCTTGTCTCTAGTAGGCGGTACATTCGGCATTTGGCATGGCTTATCCAGTATTATCTTTTTGATTTGTACGATACTGGCAGCCATCTGCGTATGGAAATGGCCCAAACCAAACTAATCTGTCTTAATAAAAGGCCGTCTGAAAAAAGTCTTTCAGACGGCCTTTTATTTTGAATCATAAATTCCCTGACTCTTCAAATATAAACCATAAAAAAATGCCCTGCATATTGCAGGGCATTTTTCACAAACCGATTAAGGTTTAGCGTAACCGTGAACGCCATTGTAAGGAGCTGGGATCCAACCTTCATCAGTAGCAGGCAATTCACCTTGACCTTCGATAGTTTGGCCTGGAGCAACTTGACGAGTAACAACGCTGCGGATTTTAACATCAACGCGACGGTCAGGTTCGATACAAGCGATAAGGGCAGCACGTTTCTTAGCTTTAGAAACTTTTTTACCCAGTTTAGCAACTTCAGCTTCACAAGTAGCAGTCATTTGAGCTTGAGACTCGCCCAGACCTACTGCAGAGATTTTGCTAGAAGCAACGCCACGGCCTACCAAGTAGTTAGCAACTACGTTGGCACGACGCTCAGACAGAGCTTGGTTGTATTCTTCAGAACCCATGAAGTCAGTGTGACCTTCAACACGTACAGTTTGTACGCTGTCGTTGCTCAGGCGTTGAGCCAAAGAATCCAAGTTTTCTTGAGCTTCAGGACGCAGGTTGTCTTTGTCGAAGCCGAACAGAGTTTTAGTAGACAGAGAAACAGTTTCATCAACATACTCAGGAGCTTGTTGTACAGGAGCAACTGCTTCGCGGTCACCACATTCAACACGGCCTTCGGTAGCTTTGTCGAAGTAGCTGTTTTTCCAGCATTCGCCGTAGTTGTTACGGACGATTTCTTGAGATTGGCTGCTTACGGTGTAACCGTGTTTGGTGTGCGCTTCGCTGGCCATAGCGGTGCCAGAGGCAACCAAGGCAACGAACAATGCGCTTAATTTCAGCTGTTTGGTCATTTTATTCCCTCATCAAATTGTTATGCGGCGGACTAGGAAAGCAACCGCTGCAAAGTACCAATATACAGGCCGCAGTATCAAAACAGCGGCAAATCGGATATATCAGGTTGCACTATAAAGAAGCGCAAGGCAAACTGTCAATACTCGATGCCTTCAAACAATCATGAAGTGCCTGCTTCCTAGTAGTTAATCATGCCGAAAAATCAATCTTGTGTCATTAATTTAGGGCAAAATCAGACAATTCACCTACCTAAAGTTGTACAAAAACAACAAAACCCCTTTCCCTCTTCTTTCCTGAATTTCCTGTTTTCATATCATTAAAAGATATTTTCATTAAAAACAACCATTTTCAAAACTCGGGGCAAAACTGGGCAAAATATGTTAAATTACATGCCGTTTGTCGCACAAAATCCACAATAACAACGTATTCGGTACTGCTACCATGAAACTGCAACAATTACGTTACGCCCTTGAAGTTTACCGGCACAATCTGAATGTCTCTGAAGCCGCCGATGCGCTTTTCACATCCCAGCCCGGCATTTCCAAACAAATCCGCCTGCTTGAAGAAGAATTGGGTATCCAAATTTTTATCCGCAGCGGCAAGCGTGTGGTTTCCGTTTCGCAACCGGGCAAAGCCGTGTTAGAAATTTCGGAACGAATTTTGCGCGATGTACAAAACATTAAAAATATCGGCAGCGAGTTTACCGATCATGACAGCGGTTCGCTGACCATCGCGACAACGCATACCCAGGCGCGTTATGCCTTGCCCAAAATCGTTGCGGAATTTGTCAAAAACTACCCTAAGGTCAATTTGACCATCAAACAAGGCAGCCCTTCTGCGATTGCGCAAATGGTCAGCAGCGGCGAAGCAGATTTAGCAATTATTACCGAACAGATTGATGATCATCCTGAGTTAGGCAAGCTGCCCTGCTACGAATGGAACCATGCCGTGATTGTTCCGCATGACCACCCTCTTTTGGACTGCCGCAATCCTTTAAGCCTTGAAGATTTGGCTTCTTTTCCGCTGGTTACTTACGAATTTGCTTTTAATTCCGGCAGCAGCATTGCGCGTACATTTAATAAAGCGCATATTGAGCAACCTGATGTTGCCTTATCGGCTGCCGATACAGATGTATTGAAGACGTATGTCCGCTTAGGCTTGGGCGTTGGTTTGATGGCCAAAATGGCGTACGATCCCGTTGTCGATCAAGATTTACAGCTTATTGATGCGGCACACTTATTTGAACCGTCGCCCACTTGGATAGCCTTACGCTCGGATACTTACCTGCGCGGTTACGCGTATGACTTTATCCAGATGTTTGCACCGAAACTGACCAGAGAAGTAGTCGACCGCATTCTGTACACGCCGGTTGTTGAAGATTTTTCAATTTAATACCTGACTATCACTTGCGTAACTTAACAATTATTCTTTAATTCTTGTTAAAAAGGCCGTCTGAAATATTTCAGACGGCCTAAGATTCAGATAGCGTGCGAACAACCAGAAACCATTTTCTTCAAGGTTGTCGCATCTAAGATTTTGATGTGCTTGTGTTCAACCGAAATCAAGCCTTCATGATGGAATTTAGACAAGGTGCGGCTGACTGTTTCCAGCTTCAGCCCCAAATAGCTGCCGATTTCCTCACGCGACATCCGCAAGATAAAATCATTGGCGGCGAAGCCTCGTGAATAGAGACGCTGAGACAGGTTGAGCAAGAATGCTGCCAATCGCTCTTCAGCGCGCATATTGCCCAAAAGCAGCATAACGCCCTGATCTCGAACAATTTCGCGACTCATTAAGCGGAAAAAGTGAGAGCGGAGGCTGGGAATATCCTGACCGAGTTCTTCAATGTGTGTAAACGGAAGCTCGCATACCTCGCTGTCTTCCAAAGCCACAGCATCACAGCTGTGAATATGGGAACAAATCCCATCCATACCGATCAGCTCGCCCGACATAAAAAAGCCGGTTACCTGGTCTCGTCCATCTTGGCTGGCGACTGTTGTCTTAAAGAAGCCCGCACGGATGGCAAACAAAGAGGTAAATGGCTCGCCGGCACGGAACAGGTATTCACCTTTTTTCAGACGGCGGCTTTGACGGATAACCGCGTCTAATTGTGAAAATTCGTTAGGCATCAGTCCGACAGGCAAACACAGCTCGCGTAAAGAACATGTGGAACACAAGGTTTTCATTTGATGTGTTGCATTGTGTGTGGCCATAACGCACCTTTAATTTGCTTAGTTCTCTCAATCCCTGATGAAGCCGAATAACTATTGACCCATGTCAAAGTTGGCATATCATTATGAGGCATTCTACCAAACTATCGAAATTTTGACTAAAATTTTCCCTAATTTCCTTACTTCATACTACAAGCCCCGACCATGAAAATCATCCCTATCTCAAATAACACTAACACAAACAATGAATTACCGGAATTCGACCGCGAATTGATTGCCAGTTTGCCATCAAGCGGTCCACGTTATACATCCTATCCGACCGCCGACCGCTTCCATGAAGGCTTTAAAGAAGCCGAATATATCCAAGCTTTAAACCTGCGTAACATGGGCGCGCTCAACAAACCCCTTTCACTCTACATCCACATCCCCTTCTGCAATACCATCTGCTACTACTGCGGCTGCAACAAAATCATTACCAAAGACAAAAGCCGTGCCGATGCCTATATCCAGTATCTGGAAAAAGAAATGGAGTTGCTGGCACCGCATTTAGGCGGACGACACCAGCTTGCGCAACTCCACTTCGGCGGCGGCACGCCGACATTCCTAAGCGACGACCAACTCGAACGCGTCTTCGAAATGATCCGCAAATACTTCCAGCTCATCCCCAACGGCGAATACTCCATCGAAATCGACCCGCGCAAAGTCAGCCGCAAAACCGTCCTCAAACTGGGCAAACTCGGTTTCAACCGCATGAGTGTCGGCATTCAAGACTTCGATCCTAAAGTGCAGGCAGCCGTCAACCGTATCCAAAGTTACGAAGAAACCAAAGAAGTCATCGATGCCGCCCGCGAAGCAGGGTTCAAATCCGTCAGTGTCGATTTGATTTACGGCCTGCCGCACCAAAACACCGAAAGCATCAAAACCACCATCGACACGGTCTTGTCGCTTGACCCTGACCGCCTCGCCCTCTACCACTACGCCCACCTGCCGCATATCTTCAAACCGCAACGCCGTATCGACACCAATGTCGTTCCCGGCAGCGAAGAAAAACTCGATATGCTGCAATATTGCGTCCAAACCCTGACTGAGCGCGGCTACGTTTTCATTGGCATGGACCACTTTGCCAAACCTGACGACGAACTCTCCATCGCCCTCAAAGAAGGCTTCCTGCAACGCAACTTCCAAGGCTACTCAACCTATGCCGACTGCGATTTGGTAGCGATCGGCGTGTCCTCTATCGGCAAAATCGGCAGCACCTACTCCCAAAACGAGCGCGACATCGATGCCTATTACGCCGCTCTTGATGCCGGACATCTGCCGATTATGCGCGGCTACCAGCTTGATCAAGACGATATCCTGCGCCGCAACATTATTCAGGATTTAATGTGCCGCTTCTCGCTTGATTATCAAATTTACGAAAGCGTGTTCGGCATTCCGTTTAGCCGCTATTTTGCAGCCGAACTGGAAGATATGAAGCAACTTGAAACCCTCGGCCTGGTCCGTCTCAAACCGCACAGCCTGACCGTGACACCGAAGGGCCGTTTCCTGATCCGCAACATCGCCATGGTGTTCGACTACCATTTGCGCCATAAAGAAACCAAAGCCAAATACTCGCAAACCGTATAAACAGGAATGGAAAAGGTCGTCTAAAAATTTTCAGACGACCTTTGTTTTTATTTTCAATACTTTCGGGTAACATAAAACCATATTTTCCGCTTTATCAGAATTCAAAGTTAATTTGTATAGGCGCGTATCCTATGGTTACCGAACAGCAAAACGATATCCTCAGCATCAATCAAGTACAGCTTCTCCTTGCAGAAAAACGCACGGCACTTGCTATCATGCGTACGGGCATTGCCGTTTTCGCACTCCCTTTGTCTATTTTCAGTGCGCTGATTGCGACATCGAAATGGTACGAGGCCGTTGATGTTTGGCCTTTGCTCGTACTGGTCAGTCTGATGAACATCAGCTTGATTATTTTCTCGGTCTATCTAATTACCCGCTCGCTCCGTAGAATGCACCAATATGACCAGCTGATTGCCGATATCAAATACAACAATCAGTCTTTGCGCAAACTGATTAAGTCATAAAATGCAGATAGTTGGGGCTACACATAGGTCGTCTGAAAATCAAAATATAGCGGAACTCCAAATATGTATTAAAACATGATTCTGCCAAACATACCGTAATTATTCTTGGTGACGTTACTGTACACTTTGCTCCCCCATTTGAATCGATACGATACCATTGAAGTAATTGGGATTAAAATGAACAACAAATATAAAGAATGGATAAAAATCATACTGCTCCCTCATTTAATAACGGCTATTTTTTTAGGGCCAGCAATAATTGTTTTTTGGTCAGGTGGATTTATCGGTCTCTATTCTGTTATAAACGTGTTCAGTGAATTAGGATCGCTTAAATATTATATTTATATTGGAATTCCTTTAATTTTTATAATGTTCTTACTTGGGTTTTATTGGAGAAATCTGAAAATAGGGAAGATACTGACTTCTTCTGCGATATATTTATGGTTTCTCTTAGGTTTTTTATGCCTAGGGTGGCAGATATAAACTTATTGAAATGATCAACTCAATTGGATATTAGGAACCCTGCTGGATACACCGATCGTGTGTAGACAAATACGAATGCAGTCTGCAATTTTGGTTTGTCCAGTCTCTTGTCTCAAACGCTTTTAAAATATGGAACAACCTGATTTTTTCCCCATCCCCAGTCCCTGCATCGGCGTTTGTGAAGCCAATGCCAAAGGCTATTGCAAAGGCTGCCTGCGCAGCCGGGAAGAGCGCTTGTACTGGCTCCAGATGACCGACAGCCAAAAGCATCAAGTCATGCACCTTCTATCCCTCAGGAAAGCCAAAATCCGCAACCGCAAAATGGAAAAAACCGAAACGGGCGAACATCCGGTTCAAAACCTGCTCGATTTCTAAATTGCCCTTGCCTACCGCACACCACAATAAGGAAAAACATGAAAAAACTGCTTGCCTGCCTGCTTGTGCCATTGACTGCCCTCGCCCTGGGCGCCTGCAAACCCGCCGCGATCTCACCCGACAACAAACCTGCCGAACTTAACTGGCAGCAGCCTAAACTGACCAGCAATGTTTGGAAAATCAGCAAAGAAGGCCAACCCGATTCCTACCTGCTCGGCACCATCCACATGGGACGAACCAATCAAACTTTGTCTTCCGATGCGGTCAAACTGTTGCAATCCACCAACCAACTGACCACAGAAATTGACCCACTGCCGGACAGCAGTCCGGAAACGAAAAAAATGTATCAAAAATACTTCAAAGAAGTCATGAGTACCGAACCGCTTAGCCGCAAGCTTGGCAAAACAGATTTCCGTCTTTTACAAGAAATCTATTCAAAAAATGAAGAAAGCCGACCCATCACCAGAATTGCCGACAAACTCCACCCGTGGGCAGCATTGGTTTTTGCCGGCAGCGCATTTCCCCAAGGATATAGCGCAGAAACCGGTGCAGATATGTTGCTGACCAACGCAGCAGTCAATATCAACAAACCGCGTAGTTCATTAGAAAGCTTGGACGAAGTTTCCGCAATCTTCAAAGCACAGCCTGAAGAAACCATGCTCAACTTTCTGAAAGCCAGCATTAAAACCAATAAAGAAGAAACCGAAGATATCAAAAAACTCCATCAAGCCTATTCAGAAGGCCGCTTTGAAGAACTCATCCCACTTTTGGAAGAAACCGAACAGTGCACCCTCAAACGTGTTGATGCTAAACACGCCAAAGCCATGTCCGATTGGCTGAAAAACGACCTCCTGATCCGCCGTAACTTGGCATGGCTACCTGAAATCCGCAAGCAATCGGCCAAACAAAGCACCCTCTTTGCTGTCGGCATTGCCCATTTACCCAGCGGAAAAGGCTTAATCGAACTATTGCGTCAAGAAGGCTATCAAGTGACGCCCGAACCCAAAGTCCTGATTTGGCAATAAACCCAATCAAACAACAAGGCCGTCTGAAAGTCTTTCTTTCAGACGGCCTTTATTTAATCTCTATTAAATGAAGCGGTAAGCAGCGTTGAGCGCAAAACTCAATCGCCCAATGCCGCTACCATCACCGCTTTAATCGTGTGCATCCGGTTTTCTGCCTGATCAAACACAATACTGGCTTCGCTTTCAAAGACTTCTTCCGTTACTTCCACACCATTCAGGCCGAATGTCTCATAAATCCATTCACCGACTTTGGTTTCACGATTATGGAAAGCAGGCAGGCAATGCATAAACTTGACTTGCGGATTTTCAGCCGCGGCCATTAATTCGGGCGTAACTCGGTAATCTTTCAGCAAATCGATACGTTCCTGCCACGCCTCTTTAGGCTCACCCATGCTGACCCACACATCGGTATGGATAAAATCCACGCCTTTCACGGCTTCTTTCACATTCTCCGTCAACAGAATCCGTCCACCGGTCTCTTTGGCAACAGCCTGCACTGTCTCGATAATGTTTTCAGACGGCCACAAACTTTTCGGTGCACCGATACGCACGTCCATGCCCAGTTTCGCAGCCAACACCAGCAACGAATTGGCCATGTTGTAACGCGCATCACCGACGTAGGCAAACGCAATTTGGTTCAAAGGCTTGTTGCTATGCTCGCGCATCGTCAGCGCATCAGCAAGCATTTGAGTCGGGTGAAACTCGTTGGTCAAACCATTGAACACAGGCACGCCTGCATACTTGGCCAGCTCTTCCACCACATCCTGTCCAAAACCGCGATATTCGATACCGTCAAACATCCGCCCCAAAACCCGCGCCGTATCCTTAATACTTTCCTTATGCCCAATTTGGCTGGCAGAAGGCTCCAGATAAGTTACCCCTGCCCCTTGATCGCGCGCGGCCACTTCAAACGCGCAACGGGTGCGGGTCGATGTTTTCTCGAAAATCAGGGCAATGTTTTTCCCCTTCATCCGCTGCACCTCGCGCCCTGCTTTTTTAGCGGCTTTCAATTCGGCGGCAAGATCGAGATAGGCAGTAATTTCTTCCGGCGTGAAATCCAAAAGTTTTAAAAAATGGCGGTTTTTCAGGCTCATGTCTTATTTCTCTTTTTTCTAGCGTGGGCGTTGCCCAACATTTTTCTCCATGCAGATTTCGTCGGGCTTCCACCGACCTTCTGCTGCTCAATTTTTTTAACGTGCGAAGCCTGCCCGAAGCATGGCCCCTTATCCTCTATCAAAACTCAAAACAAGGCCGTCTGAACCTCGCCTCTCTCCAAGGCAAGCAACGATTGTTTGCGGTTCAAACCGCCTGCGTAGCCGGTCAGCTTACCGTCGCTACCGATAACGCGGTGGCAGGGAATCAAGATAGACACCTTGTTCTGCCCGTTTGCAGCGGCAACGGCGCGAATGGCTTTAGGATTGCCCAACTGTTGCGCCTGCTCCTTGTAGCTGCGCGTTTCGCCGTAAGGAATAGTCAGCAGCGCATTCCACACCTGCTGCTGAAAGGCTGTACCTATCGTTTCCAAAGGCGTCGCAAAAACTTTTAGACGGCCTTGGAAGTATAAATCCAATTCTTGACGCAAAAGTTGCGTTTGCTCATTTTCTTGGAAAATAAACTGTCCGTTCAAAGCTTTTTGGACAGCCATGATTTCCTGTTCCATATGTTTCTGCCCGACAAATTCCAGCAGACACAAACCCTTGCTGCCGAACACCGCCAACATCTCGCCCAACGGCGTGGCAACCGCGGCCGCAGTCAGTTCGTTCGGACTATCAGGATAACGCGTTTCCAACAGTCGGATAGCTCGGCGGATACGGACATATTCTTCAGGCGCACAACCGATACAGTCAATAAAATCCTGCTCAAACTGCTTGGCTTCGTGTTCGGTAAGACGCTCGTGCAGTAAGGCTTCGAGAGTAGCGGGAAAGTCAGTTTCCAACTGCTCTCGGATTTCATTCCACTTTGATGGAAGCTCGTTTAAAGAAGGCAGAGTAATCATATTTTGCCTTGTTCAATTATCGATAACTTAAGAGAAAACCGAAAGAGCAAAAGAATCGTATCGCCCTATCGTTTTTCAAAGCCTACGGTACGGCCTTTTCACTTCAACAGGCGTTTCAACATACCTTCATACACCGCCGACAACTTCGGAATATCTTCCAAACGTACGTTTTCGTTGATTTGGTGGATGGTCGCGTTAGACGGGCCTAATTCGATGAGCTCTTTCGCAATGGCTTTGATGAAGCGTCCGTCCGAAGTGCCGCCGGTGGTGGACAATTCAGCCTCAACGCCACAAATCTCGGCAATGGCTTCGCGTGCCACATCGGTCAGTTTTCCTGCCTGTGTCAGGAAAGGTTGGCCTGAGCAAGACCACTGCAAATCGTATTGCACGCCGTGTTTATCCAAAATGGTATGAACGCGTTGTTTCAGCCCTTCTTCAGTAGACTCGGTAGAGAAACGGAAATTGAATTTGACGTTTAGCTCGCCCGGAATCACATTGGTCGCGCCTGTGCCGCCGTTAATATTGGAAATTTGGAAACTGGTCGGCGGGAAGTATTCGTTGCCCTCGTCCCAGACTTCCTGCGTCAGCTCCAGCAAGGCCGGGGCAAAAGTATGCACGGGATTGATTGCCAAATGCGGATAGGCAATATGGCCTTGCTTGCCTTTGATGGTCAGATTGCCCGACAACGAGCCGCGTCGGCCGTTTTTCAACATATCGCCCAATTTATCCACGGCAGTCGGTTCGCCGACGATACAGTAATCAATCAATTCGCCACGCGCTTTCAATACATCGACAACTTTGGTTGTGCCATCCAGCGCATCGCCCTCTTCGTCTGAAGTAATCAGGAGCGCGATACTGCCTTGATGATCGGGATATTCGGCAACGAAACGCTCACAGGCGGTAACGAAGCAGGCAATGCTGGTTTTCATGTCCGCCGCGCCGCGGCCATACAGACGGTCTTCACGCTCGGTCGGTTCAAACGGAGGCGAATCCCATTTTTCAACAGGACCTGTCGGCACAACGTCGGTATGTCCGGCAAAGCAGAACACCGGAGCCTGAGTACCGCGGCGCAACCAAATGTTTTTGGTGTCGCCGAAATGAAGCTCTTCTACGGCAAAACCGATTTTTTGCAGGCGTTCGGCCAGCAGTTGTTGGCAGTTTTGGTCATCCGGCGTAACGGACGGGCGGGAAATCAGCTCTTTGGCAAGCTCTAGGGATTGGGTTTCGGTCATATTTGCTCACTTTGAGAAACAGGCCGTCTGAAACGTTCTGAATATGATTTTCAGACGGCCTTGAGTTTATTTGAAGATACTGAATGGGCAGTTTCCCTTTCTGCATCCTGATTTATTTTCCATGACAAGCTTCATACAGCGGCAGTAAGTCTTCCACTGTTTCCACTATCCATTTCGCGACATCCTGCTTGCCCAAATCATCGCGTTCGATGTGTTTGCCGATACAGAAGAAATCTTTATCGTCTCGAAGCTTTCTATCGCCGTCGCTTTGTTGGGCAACGGTACGATAATCGTCATATTCGCTTTCCGCACCGTGCCACATATCGAAGGAAGCGTATTTTTCAGTATCAAAATTATCCAGCCAGCGGTTGTAATCAGGCAGCGCAATGGGAGAAACATCGGCTTTATAGCAATGCCAGTCCAAGCTGACGCTCAAACGGCGGCGATTCAGCAAAATCGATAAAATCGCTGCGGAATTTTTATATTGTTCGTATTTGAAATAGGCAAAAAAATGGGCGCGGACCTGCCAGCCGTTACACCAGCGTTCGATATGCGGCGGCGCAAACGGTGCACCCAATTCGGCGGCAACCTGCTGGATTAGCTGCTGCCATACCTGCCAGTTTTCTTTATAGTCTGCCTTGATTTGCGGAATGCTTTCAGGCTGGTATTTTTTAAGCTGGGAAAACTGGAAAAAAGGGATATTGAACAAATCGCAACTTTTTGGGGTCAGCATAGTGTATTCCTTGAGACGATTGTTTCAGACGACCTTATTTGCGGCGGCGTGCAGCCATAATTTCGCCGATTTCGGTCAGTTTTTCTTTGGGGATAAAGGTTTTGCCCATATCAAATAGCGGCTCTTCAATCGCCAGATGAACATCATATCCTGCGACAAAGCGTTTGAACGTTTCCGCATCGGGGATATAGGCGTTGTCTGCTTCGAGTTTGGCGAATTCGGCAGATACCGCCGCCCAGTTGTTGTGCAGGCTGATATGTTGGCGCAAAAGCTCGTCAACGCTTTCTTGAGCTTGCGGCGCATATTGCAATAGAAGCGGGAAGAAATTTTCTTCTTCGTCTTCATGGTGCAACGGCGCGGCAACATTAAAATATTGGGCAATTTGGCGGATGGTTTGCAAAACGATTTGATTGCAGCCGTTTTCGGCAATATAGTTCGACAACATGGCAACCTGGCTGCAGAAACGGCGCACTTTGCCATGACAGGCGTACAGCATTTCAATGGGTTCGGCAAAAGTAACGCTTTTGGTTTCAAACGGATTCATGGTTTTGAAGTTTTATTCTTAAATTAATGTTTCCAGATTATAACAAAACAGCCTGCGCAAGGCAGGCTGTCTGTTTTCGAGCTTGAGGCGGATTAGTCAACCAAAGTAACTTTACCGTTCATCAAAGCGCCGTGACCTGGGAAGGTACAAGCGAATTTGTATTCGCCGCCGGCCAATTTAGCAGGATCCAGAGTCAGGGAAGCTTCTTCGCCGCCGCCAACCAGTTTGGTGTGGGCAACAACGCGTGCGTCGTCAGGTTTAACGTAGTCAGTTGCAGCAGCACCGGCACCGTCTTTGAAAATACCGTCCATGTCTTCGGCTTTACCGATGACGATGTTGTGACCCATGCTTTCTTTAGGTTGGGTACCAGTGTGTTTCAAAGTGATGGTGAATTCTTTACAAGCTTTGCTCACTTGGATTTCTTTAGTGTTAAACTGCATAGCGTCGTTGGCTTCAACAGTAGTTGCGCAGTTGCCGGCAGCAGGAGCGGCGGCAGCATCGGCTGGAGCAGCTTCAGAGGCAGGAGCGGCATCGGCAGGTGCAGTAGTTTCTGCAGGAGCAGCTTCAGAAGCAGCGGAAGCAGCAGGTGCTTCAGCAGGTTTTGCAGCTTCTTGAGAGCATGCAGCTAAGCCGATAACGGCAGCGGAAATCAGAGCCAGATAAGCTTTCATTGATGTATCTCCTAATGATGAGAGTCTTGTTAAGTTCTATTAATAGAACCCGCGCGAATATATTAACAAAGACAAATGTCAAACTTAAACTTATTCACGCAGAGTGATAAGAAATTCAGGCGTTATTTTGCTACAAACTTCACACGAAATCAAAATTTCAGGCCAAGTTTACATCAGTTTACCTAAAAGAAAACAGTTACTGTTTAGGTCGTATTTCTTTAGTATTAGATGCTATCAGTCAAATGAAATAAATTTTAACATTTATTAACCATAATCTCATTCGGCATGATTTTAGCGGCTGTGCTTGCGCACCAATTCTGCCAATGCCGCCGCCAATTCGGGATGTTTGCCTTCCAATTTGGCTGCCGCCTCATCGAAGCTGTCTAAAGCTGCCTCGCTCAATCTCAAACTATTGGTTTTCGGCTGAGCCGGAGGCTTGGGAACTACCCTGACCACCACTTCCCTGACGCCTGTATGCAATGTTTGCAACTTGGGCAACATGGCAGTCAGGATCATTTTCAAACGCGAAGCAGCCATATTATTGGCGGCAAGCAAGACCAATCTTCCGTCTTCTACGCAGGCCGTCTGAAAATGCGGATGCAGGTTGGCCGGCAAAACCGTTTTGATTTTTGCATCCAATTTCCGCCATTGTTGCGATTGTTGCAACAAGCCCGCCAATAAATGATTGCGCTTGCCTAATTGTGCTAAATCCATATATTTCAGACGGCCTCTCAGTAAATTAACCAAACAATTACAATTGAAATACAGCAAAACCGCCTTTATTTCAAACAGCATTACCGCGTTATACAAGCGCTTGTGTTAAAATCCCAATTTCGCCCACTATTATATCAAGGCGCAGGAATTATTCATGCTGACAAACATTGCTAAGAAAATCTTCGGCAGCCGCAACGACCGCCTGCTGAAACAATATCGTAAATCCGTTGCCAAAATCAACGCGCTTGAGAAACAAATGCAGGCATTGAGCGATGCAGAACTGCAAGCTAAAACAGCCGAATTCAAACAACGTCTCGCCGACGGACAAAGCCTGGACGACATCTTGGTCGAAGCCTTTGCCGTCTGCCGCGAAGCATCAAGCCGTGTATTGGGCATGCGCCACTTTGATGTACAGCTTATCGGCGGTATGGTTCTGCACAACGGCAAAATCGCCGAAATGCGTACCGGTGAAGGTAAAACTCTGGTGGCCACCCTTGCCGTTTACCTGAATGCATTGTCAGGAAAAGGCGTCCACGTCGTTACCGTCAACGACTACCTCGCCTCCCGTGACGCGAGCATTATGGAGCCTTTGTACAACTTCTTAGGCTTGAGTGTCGGCGTGATCGTCGCCGATTTGCAACCTTTCGAACGCCAAACCGCTTACGGTGCCGACATTACTTACGGCACCAACAACGAATTCGGCTTCGACTACCTGCGCGACAATATGGTTACCGACCAATACGACAAAGTTCAGCGCGAATTGAACTTTGCCGTTGTCGACGAAGTGGACTCCATTCTGATCGACGAAGCGCGTACGCCGCTGATTATTTCCGGCCAGGCAGATGACAACATCCAGCTCTACCGCGTAATGGATGCCGTTCCGGCCCACCTTATCCGCCAAGAAACCGAAGAAGGCGAAGGCGATTACTGGGTAGATGAAAAAGCACACCAAGTTATTCTGAGCGAAGCTGGTCACGAACACGCCGAGCAAATCCTGACACAAATGGGCTTATTACAGGAAAACGACTCGCTCTACTCTGCCGCCAATATTTCCCTGATGCACCACCTCATGGCGGCATTACGTGCGCACACCCTGTTCCACAAAGACCAACACTACGTCATTCAAGACGGTGAAATCGTGATTGTGGACGAATTCACAGGCCGTCTGATGGCCGGCCGCCGTTGGTCCGAAGGCTTGCACCAAGCTGTTGAAGCCAAAGAAGGCGTAGAAATCAAACGCGAAAACCAAACGCTTGCATCTATTACCTTCCAAAACTACTTCCGCCTGTACAGCAAACTATCCGGTATGACCGGTACGGCCGACACCGAAGCCTTCGAGTTCCAAAGCATTTACAACCTCGAAACCGTCATCATCCCGACCAACCGTCCTGTACAACGTAAAGACTTCAACGACCAAATCTTCCGCTCAGCTGAAGAAAAATTTGAAGCCGTTGTCAAAGACATTGCCGAATGCCACAAAAACGGTCAACCGGTTTTGGTCGGCACCACCAGCATCGAAAACTCCGAACTGGTTTCTGACTTGTTACACAAAGCCGGTCTGCCGCATAACGTTCTGAACGCCAAAGAACACGAGCGCGAGGCATTGATTGTAGCTCAAGCCGGTAAAGTCGGCGCAATTACCGTTGCCACCAACATGGCAGGCCGCGGTACCGATATTGTTTTGGGCGGCAACCTCAAACATCAAATCGAAGCCATCCATGCCGATGAAACCCTGAGCGAACAGCAAAAACAAGCGCAAATTTCTGCCCTTGAAAGCGGTTGGCAAGCTGAACACGACCAAGTTGTGGCCGCAGGCGGTTTGCATATTATCGGTACAGAACGCCATGAAAGCCGCCGTATCGACAACCAGTTGCGTGGTCGTGCCGGCCGTCAGGGCGACCCCGGCTCCAGCCGTTTCTATCTATCGTTTGAAGATCCATTGTTGCGCCTGTTTGCACTCGACCGTGCCGCCGCCATCCTCAACCGCCTGGCACCTGAACGCGGCGTTGCCATCGAACACGGCCTGCTGACCCGTCAAATCGAAGGCGCACAACGTAAAGTCGAAGGCCGCAACTTTGATATGCGTAAACAGGTTTTAGAATATGATGACGTTGCCAACGACCAACGTAAAGTGATCTACCATCAACGCAACGAAATCCTGACCAGCAAAGATGTCAGTGATTTGACCCGCGAAATCCGCGCCGACGTTATCAGCGACTTGGTTGATTACCACATCCCGCCTGACAGCATGGAAGAGCAATGGGACATTCCAGCACTGGAGCACCAACTTGCCGCCGATTTCCGCCTGCATGTCGATATTAAAGGCTGGCTGAAAGAAGACAGCACTTTGGACAACCAAGACATTAAAGAACGCCTCATCAAGCGCATCGAAGATGAGTATGCCGAAAAAGTTGAATTGGTCGGCAAACAGGCTATGTCAGACTTCGAACGCAATGTTATGCTGCAAGTTATCGACAACCAATGGCGCGAACACCTCGCCGCTATGGACTACTTGCGCCAAGGTATCCATCTGCGCAGCTATGCTCAGAAAAATCCGAAACAGGAATACAAACGCGAAGCTTTCGCCATGTTTGAAAATCTGTGGCGCGGTATCAAACAAAACATTGCCGCTTTGCTGACTGCCGTTCAAATCGAGCGCAATAGCGAATACGACCACACCGCCGCACAAAGCGTCAGCGATGTTCAAACCGTCCACTCCGATGCGCCTGATATGGAAGAATTGCTCGGTCAATCGCAAACCGATTTGGTTACAGAAGCGTTCGACCCTGACGGCACAGACTTCAGCCCTGAAGCGCTTGCACAAAACGGCCTGATTGTTCACCGCAACGATCCTTGCCCTTGCGGCAGCGGCCTGAAATACAAACAGTGCCACGGTAAATTGAACTAAGTAGTCATCTCAAAAGGCCGTCTGAACGGTGAAACGAGAATCTTTGATTTCGTTCTCACATCTGTTCAGACGGCCTGAGAATTATCCAAACAAGTAAAAAATTTCCAAACCCAATTTCAAAAGAGTATCCCTATGGCAGGCAATACCTTCGGACAAATCTTTACCGTTACCACTTTCGGCGAAAGCCACGGCGCAGGCTTGGGCTGCATCATCGACGGCTGCCCGCCAGGATTAGAATTGAGCGAAGCGGATATCCAATATGACCTTGACCGTCGCAAACCCGGCACCAGCCGCCACGTTACCCAACGTCGCGAAGCCGACCAAGTCGAAATCCTCTCCGGCGTATTCGAAGGCAAAACTACCGGTACACCTATCGCTCTCCTAATCCGCAATACCGACCAACGCAGCAAAGACTATGGCAATATCGCCACCAGTTTCCGCCCCGGACATGCCGATTACACCTACTGGCACAAATACGGTACACGCGACTATCGCGGCGGCGGTAGAAGTTCCGCCCGCGAAACCGCTGCCCGCGTTGCAGCCGGAGCAATTGCGAAAAAATGGCTGAAAGAAAAATTCGGTACTGAAATTACCGCCTACGTTACCCAAGTAGGCGAAAAAGAAATCCAGTTTGAAGGTTACGAATATATTTCCCAAAATCCTTTTTTTGCCGCAAACCAAAGCCAAATTGAGGACTTGGAAAACTATATGGACAGCGTGCGCAAATCATTGGATTCTGTCGGCGCAAAACTTCATATCGAAGCAGCCAACGTCCCTGTCGGCTTAGGCGAACCAGTTTTTGACCGCCTCGATGCAGAAATTGCCTATGCCATGATGGGCATCAATGCCGTCAAAGGCATGGAAATCGGCGCAGGTTTTGATAGCGTAACTCAACGCGGCAGCGAGCACGGCGACGAGCTCACGCCTCAAGGCTTTCTATCCAACCACTCAGGCGGCATCTTGGGTGGCATCAGCACCGGACAAGACATTCATGTGAATATTGCCATTAAACCGACCAGTTCCATCGCCACACCGCGCCGCAGTATTGATATAGAGGGCAACCCTGTCGAACTTGCCACACACGGCCGCCACGACCCCTGCGTCGGATTACGCGCCGCTCCGATTGCAGAAGCCATGCTGGCATTGGTCTTGATCGACCACGCCTTACGCCATCGTGCACAAAATGCCGATGTTCAGGTTAATACACCAGACATTGCCAAATTGGAAAAATAACCGTTTATTTCTGAATATTCTCAGAAAAATTTAGCCAAATCACAGTCTTTATACTACAATAGCACCTTATTGCCGTATGACGAAAATACGGATTTATATTAGAGGAATACAACCGCAATGGCACAAGAAACCGCTTTGGGCGCTGCGCTGAAATCTGCCGTCCAAACTATGAGCAAGAAAAAACAGACAGACATGATTGCCGACCACATTTACGGCAAATATGATGTATTCAAACGATTCAAACCGTTGGCCGTCGGTATCGACCAAGACTTGGTTGCCGCCCTGCCCCAATACGACCCTGCACTGATTGCACGCGTACTGGCTAACCACTGCCGCCGTCCGCGCTATCTGAAAGCCCTGGCTCGCGGCGGCAAACGTTTTGACTTGAATAACCGCTTCAAAGGCGAAGTCAGCGCAGAAGAACAAACCATCGCCCAACAGCACCCAGCCGTTCAACAGGCATTGGCTGCACAAGCCGAACGTCAAGCCGCTAAGGCTACTACAGAAGCAGAAGTAGCTCCTACTCAAGCCGAGACCAACGAAGCTTCTGAATAATGTTCAGACGGCCTGATAAGGCTTGCACTAAATAAATAGAGCCCCAATTTAATACGACATCTTTAACGTCGATGAATTGGGGCTTTTTATTGCCTTAACCTTATAGTGGCTGATTAAAAATAGCCTTGTTTACCCCCACCAAGCCAAGTTTTGAAACCAAAATCTTTTCTAAGCTATTCCCAATAAGGTATTTCTTTATTACGCTGATTATTCTTGTATCAATTTAAACATTGAACAACATTATTTGTTCGACATTAAAGCAATCTAAAATCTACTCTTATGAACATAAGTAAAGGCCGTCTGAAATATCTTTCAGACGGCCTTTTTAAATCAAACAGTCAGTTAAAACACGGCTTGCAAAACCAAATAGCTGACAACAGACAAAACGGCAGCAGCAGGCAAGGTAATAACCCAAGCAAGGCCGATCGGTTTCATCAATTTCCAGTTGGCATTGCGGTTAACCAAGCCGATACCCAAAACTGCACCTACCAAGATATGGGTACTGGAAACAGGCAAGCCCATAAATGATGCGGCCATCACGACGGCGGCGGCAGAAAGCTCTGCTGAGAAGCCTGACGCGGGGTGCATTTCTGCTAAGCTGGTGCCTACGGTTTTAATCACTTCTTTACCGACAAACCATAAGCCGACGATCAAAGCGATACCGAAAGTCAACATGGCAATTGGCGGCACGGCGTTTTGAGAAGTAATGCTGTTGGTACGCAGCACATCCATAATCGCGGCAAACGGACCAATCGCATTGGCAATATCGTTTGCACCATGGCTGAATGCGAAACCGCAAGCAGTAAATACCTGCATCCATGAGAACATTTGGAAAGTCGATTTATCCAAATCTTTGCGTTTCAAACTTTTGGCGAATACAAACGTACCCATCCAAATAGCTGCGCCGATCATGAAAATGGTCAGGAAGCTGTTGACGTTGCTCATGCCCAAATGCAGATTTTTCAGACCTTTAAAAATCAACATGGCCGCAATCATCATGCCGCCGACAGAAGCAATAAACGGCACCCAGGAATGCAGTGCTTTGTAAGAATCTACTTCGCCCTTACGGCTGTCAAAGCGGTGCAGACCGCGATAATACTCAGACTGCAATTCTTCAGGATCAAAGTCCGGCTCATCATAAATTTGGGCATCGTGCGCCATTTTGGTGGCGTATTCGACTTTTTCAGATTCACTCAAGGCATCAAAAAACAGGCGGTGCTCTTCTTTATAGGCTTTCTTCTCCAACTTGATGCCTTTGAGCGTATTATCGGCCCAAGAGTTGTAGTCCAAAACGTTTTTCTTAATTCGTGAAAACAATAGATAGGAAACGATGCCACCTAATACCGGAGACAAAATCCAAGACAAGGCAATTTCGCCCAACTTGTCCCATTGAATCAGCGCAATGGAATCCACACCGTTCAATGCCGCCATACACAAGGCACTACCGACGATACCGCCGATAATGGCGTGTGTCGTAGAAACCGGCAGACCTTTGCGCGATGCAAAAAGCAGCCACAATGCCGCAGCCAAAAGCGCAGACATCATAATAAAAACAAACTGCATCGGATCCAGATGCATGCCATTCAAATCGACAATACCCTTACGGATGGTATCTGTTACCTCGCCGCCGGCAATCACTGCGCCGCTGACTTCAAATACTGCCGCAATCAGCAAAGCTTGCGGAATAGTCAATGTGCCGGAGCCGACACTTGTACCGAAAGAGTTAGCAATATCGTTACCACCCACATTAAACGCCATGAAGACGCCGAAAAAGGTAGCAAGGATAAACAGGCCGGAGTGGTTGTAGTGGGTATAACCCAGGCCCCAATAAATAAAATAGCCGACCATGCTCACAAGCATAGCGGCAAAAACCGTATTAATCAGCTTCAAGTTCGCACTCGACTGAGTTTGAGCCATGGAAAGTTTCCTTTTGGAAAACATGTTGAGTCACGTTATTTTAACCTCTTTGTAATCTTTCTTGCACCAACTATTTACATTAAATGCCGAAATTCCCGTAAAAACGTCAAAAGGCGTTAAAATGTCGCTTTACCTTCTCTTTCTGTAACCGAAATGCAACCCCAATACTATATCGGCATCATGTCCGGAACCAGCATGGACGGTGCCGATGCCGTACTGATTCAAATGCAGGGCAAGCAATGGCAACGAGCCGTTGCCCACAGCTTTCTACCCTATTCAGACGGCCTGCGCCAAGAATTGTTGGCACTACAAGACATAGGCGAAAATGAATTGCACAGAAGCAATATCCTGGCGCAAACACTCAGCCGCCTATACACCCAAACCGTCCAACAACTATTGGCAGAACAAAACCTGTCGGCCAAAGACATTGCCGCAATCGGCTGCCACGGACAAACCATCCGCCATGCGCCTGAATACGGTTACAGCATTCAACTGGTTAACCTCTCCCTGTTAGCTGAACTGACCGGCATTTTCACTGTCGGCGACTTTCGCAGCCGCGACCTTGCCTGCAACGGTCAAGGTGCACCCCTCGTCCCAGCCTTTCACGAAGCGCTGTTTCGAGATGCGAATGAAACCCGAGCCGTACTCAACATTGGAGGCATTTCCAATATCAGCATCCTCCCGCCCGACAGCCCTTCTTTCGGCTTCGATACCGGCCCCGGCAATATGCTGATGGATGCATGGATGCAACATATCTGGCAGCAGCCTTACGACAAAAACGGGGAAAAAGCCGCACAAGGCAAAATCCTCCCCGACCTGCTCGCTTCCCTGCTCGACCATCCTTATTTCAGCCGCCCTTATCCCAAAAGTACAGGCCGAGAGTTGTTTTCCCTAAGCTGGCTTCAAGGCCGTCTGAAAGGTAATGAAAAGCCGGAAGATGTGATACGCACATTGGTCTTTTATACCGCACAAACCATTTTTGACGCGACCAAACAAGCTGCTCCGGCGATTCATAATCTTTACATCTGCGGCGGCGGCATCCGCAATCCGGTTTTGATGCAAGACTTGGAAACCCTGTTTTCTCCCGACACCAAATTGCACAGCACAGCCAAGCTCCATCTTGACCCGCAATGGGTCGAAGCTGCCGCTTTTGCCTGGCTTGCAGCCTGTTGGTGCAATCAAGTTCCGAGCAATCCCTACCATGCAACCGGCGCACATTCACACCGAATTTTAGGCTCGGGACATTACGGTAACTAAAGTCGGATAAATAAAAAGGCCGTCTGGACATTTTCAGACGGCCTTTACTATATTAGCTTTTACTTATTCTTCTTCCGGCAAACGATTGATTTTTACACGGGCAATCCGTTGTCCGTCCTTCTCAACCACTTCAAAACGCCAGCCATGGTAATCGATGAAGTCGCCCACATCAGGAATACTTTGCAATTCTTCCATAATCAAGCCGGCAACGGTATGAAAATCGGCGTCTTCCTCTTGAGCAGGCAGATTTAACTGAGAAGCCAATTCCACATACTCCAATGCACCATCCACAGACAGCGTTTCATCCTGACTGGCCGGAGCAGCTTCTTCTTCCTCACGCTCAAACTCTTCGGGGAATTCACCGGCAATGGTTTCCAACAAATCTTTCATGGTCACCATACCCAGCACCGCGCCAAACTCGTCCACCACCAACGCATAATCCGCGCTGCTTTGACGGAACAATTCAATCGCATTCAACGCCGTCGTACTGTCCGGCAAAATTAATGGCTGGCGCAAGGCCGTCTGAATATTGATTTCTCCGGATTCAAGCAGCTGGTTCAGCAAATCTTTTTTACTGATATAGCCCAAAGGCTCATCTACACCTGCTTTACCGACAACCAACAAACGGCTATACGGTGTATTTTTCAATTGCGCATTTTGTTCTTCCCGACTTTGGGAAATATCCAATTTCTCGATTTCCCGACGCGGAATCATCACGCCCATAATCGGACGCTCCGCCAAAGTCAGCACGCTGCGAATCATGGATTTTTCGTTTTCTTCAAAATGCTCGTCATCGCCGCCATTATCGCCTGCTTTTGCCAAAATGCTTTCGCGGATACCCATCATACCCAACACATTTTCAGCGGTGCGCTTACGCCAAGAAGTGCTGATGTAGTCATTTTTGCGGGCATTCTTTTGCGAAACCTGATTAAACAGTTCGATCAAAATCGAGAAGCCGATCGCCGCATACAAATAGCCTTTCGGAATATGGAAATGGAAGGCTTCCGCAATCAGGCTGAAACCAATCATCAACAAGAAACCCAAACACAACATCACAACGGTCGGATGCTTGTCCACAAAGGCAGTCAACAGTTTACTGGCGGAAATCATCACCGTCATCGCCACAACAACCGCACCCATTGCCACCACAATATGATCCACCATCGCCACTGCTGTAATAACAGAATCGATAGAGAAAACCGCATCCAAAATCAAAATTTGCGCCACAACACCCCAAAAAGAAGAATGCTTCTTCTGTCCTTCAGCAACCGCAAATTGATTGTGGCCTTCAAGGCGTTCGTGCAGCTCGGTAGTCGCTTTATAAAGCAGGAAAATACCACCGGCAAACATAATCATGTCTTTGCCGGAAATCTCCAGACCACCCAGCTCAAACAAAGGGCGTGTCAGTGTCATGATGTGTGCCATGAAGCCCAGCATAAAAATCCGAATAACGACAGCCAAACCCAAGCCCGTTATCCGCGCCCTATCCCGTTGCAACGGTTTGACCTTGTTTGCCAAAATTGCTACGAAAACAAGGTTATCAATACCTAAAACAACTTCCAAAACCAGAAGCGTGGCAAAGCCTATCCAAGTATGCGGCTCGGCCAACCAACTGAAATCCATAATGATTGCGTTCCTTTAAAATACAAAAAGGCAGCCGTTCCGCTTAAAACGGACAGACTGCCAAATTTCGGGCATAGATAAAGGGAAGAAGCGGTATAACAACTACTCTGCTCTGCGTCTTTCATGAAAAATTTATGCCCCGGCCAAAAATAATGGCAAACAGTTTATCAGTTTGGCGAAAGAAAGGCAAAGTCTGACAGCATATTTTCTTTTAAAAACAGCCTACCGCTGCCAATCAATCACTTTCTCCAGCTTTAACAAAAGGAATCGGTCGATGTATTTGTTGATCATAGTTTGTTCGGTTTGCTGAAAGAAGATTCTTATAAGGAATTCCCTAAATGCCTGGGTAAAAACTTAGTTTTTTTACTAAGGTCTCAAGCCGTCTGAAAATTGGGATTTTTTCAGACGGCACGGTTTATATAGACAATAATTTTCTTAGAAAATATAACGATTATATTCTTTCAGAAATTACGGATATACTTAATCTCCATACAGTTAAAGTAATTAATCTGCCATCTAAATAAGAATATTCTAATTGAAGAGCATCATCTTCAAAGCAAATATTTCCAGCTGTAAATGTATTGCCATCTAGCCTACCTGTTATCTTATATTGTGTACTATCACCTATTCTTTCAAAAGGAATAATAACAGATTCATCTGTATTAACCTCTTCCAATATAAACTCATCAATAATGAAATAGTCAAGTTCCACATTGTAAACTTTATTCACTTCAATAGCCATTGGACAACAATTAAGGAAACAATATAGATCGTTATTTTCTATAGAAAAATATGCAAATTCCTCAATTGTTTCATCCATTTTTTTAGCTTTGCTGAGTAAATCATTTTTAACCTTTCATAAATTATTTTACTTCATAAATTGTTTTATCTTTTGGATTGCTACGATTTATAGCTTTCCAAAACTCTTTTCCACTTTTCACATGGATGGTTGTGATGGCACTTTAATAATTTGTTCCTATAAAGGCTGATGAATTAAGTGTAATCATTTAATCAATTATCATCAAAATATCTTAAAATATTAACCAATAGATAAAATAAAAACCACCATACAAGATGGTGGTTTTCAAATCTGGCTCCCCGACCTGGGCTCGAACCAGGGACCTGCGGATTAACAGTCCGTCGCTCTACCGACTGAGCTATCGGGGAATTAAAGATGAAATTATATAGAAAATATCAGAAACCTGTCAAGCAACAATCTATATAAAAACAAAAATATTTTTATATCTTTTTAATTTATAAAACTTTTATAAGATTTCAGCAATTTGTTTGGCCGCACGTTTCGCATCCAACAAAATCAAGCCCAATTTACCGCTTTCTTTTGCCATCAATGCCAACACTGCATTTTCACCTGCTTGACTCAACAGAATATAGCCATTTTTACCTTTAACCATTACCTGATCCAACTCACCGCAAGCCAACTCATGTACGGAACGATTGCCCAATGCCAGAAGCGTTGCCGACATCGCACCTACACGATCTGCATTCAAGTGGGAAGGCAGCATGGTTGCGATCGGCAGGCCGTCCGTAGAAATAACTGCAGAAGCAGTGATATCAGCAGAGGTATTGTTCAAATCGCTTAATACAGAGATTAATAGTTGTTGCATAGTCGCTCCATTCTAAAATAAATATCGGTCAGGCAAAAATCAACGGCTGCCGTATCGGTGGTACAGCACTTTAACCAAAGTAACAAAAGCCTCTTTATTTAAGTCAGGCATTCCGCCAATTACCAAAATCAGCTTGGTCATGCCAATATACAGCGGGAAAAAGGTCAATTCACTTTGGCCTGAAGGATCACAAATACCCCATGCGCTATTATTGATATGCAGGTTATTGCGAATCAAAAGACGGTGATTGTCTTCCATTTTGGCCACTTCGCTCGCCAAAAGACCCAACTCTTCCGCAGCCTCGTGATGGAAATTGGCATTGGCAAAATACAAACCGTTTTCATCAGCCAATAAAGCTTTGCCAGAATTGGACAACTGTTCCAATAATGTAGGCAATTGCTCGTCAGTCAAATGGATATCGTCTGTGCTGATTTCTTCATCACCATACAAAAATTCTAAGCGTTGGAGGCGGTATAGCAGGTTCAAAGCGGTATTGATGTCGCTGGTATCCGCCCACGCCAAGATTTTTTCGCTGCTGATGGTTTCAGACGGCTCTGCACGCAACAGACCATACAATAAAGTTCTGCTGGCACTGGGCGTATCACTTGAAACAGCATAATACGCACCCGCCGGTGTAATCTTAGGATATAAATTTGCTTGTAAAGAGAGTGTCGCTTCCATCTTATACCTCTAATCCGGGGTCAATTGAGAACAACATGGCAGTAACCAATTGTTTTACATCGTCTTCTCGACGCGCATCAATCTCAAAAACCGGTACATTAAAATTATTCTGTGCTAAATATTTTTGATAAACATCCACGCTTGGTAAAGATCGGATATCCATCTTCGTTACCCCTACAACCAGAGGTGCTTTTTTCAGCAACTCCCGGAATGCATCCAAGAAGAATTGCAAGTCTTTCAATGGATTGCTTCTTGTATTATCCAAAAGAAGCACTAAGCCCATACTGCCTTGGCTCAGAATTTCCCACATGAAATTAAAACGCTCCTGACCAGGCGTACCATAAAGGTGAACCTTAGTTTCCTCATCCAAATGAATGACACCGTAGTCCATTGCTACAGTTGTGTACCCCTTGCGGACAAGTGTCATATCAGATGCAGATGCATCGGTTTGAACCGGTGGTTCATCAGATAAAGCTGAAATTGCAGTGGTTTTACCTACGCCGACAGGACCGGTAAAGATAATTTTATTTTCTTTCATGACGTGTCCTTTACGATTTGCCCAGCAACTTACGCATCAGGCGTTGCAACAGGCCACGAGGTTGTTCTTTAGACGGACCGGCAATTTTTTGAGCCTCTTTGCTCATTGCTGTTTCAGGTACGTCTTTGCTATTCACATCAATCTGTTCGTTCAACGAAGGCGCATTGTGCGCATCAGTTGCAAACTCTGTATCTGTCGCCAAAAAGCCTGTCATATATGTTGCCGATAAATAATTCAAAATATCAGGCATCTCCAAAGGCATGACTTTATAGAGAACATTCAGATTAACAGATGTTTTCGTCAGAAATGCCGACAGACGCATAGATTCCGGAACATGTGCCAAACGGGTTAAATTTGGCCAACGCTTGAGTGTAAAGACAGTTTGCGGCGTCATCGGATAAATCAGACGGCCTGATGCAGTCCAAATAGCCATTTGCCACAAGCATGACATAATGGTGACTTTGGCTTTTTCTTTCCATTGAGGATTATCAGGAACAGCCTTACACACGACAGCCAAGTTATCGTTCTTACACAATTTCTCCAACTCATTGGCACTAACTGTCAACAGTACTCGCTGGATACTAGGAAACACGATTAATATCGGCTTACCTTCATGCAGGACGGCAAGATCTTGGTGTCCTTGACTGGCAAATTTCAGCGCACCCAACAAGCCTTTATTTGGATTAAATCGGCGAATGGTTGCTTTTCTTGTGCCATCGGAATTTGATTGTCTTTTATTCTCTTCGGCCGCTTGTTGCTCAGACGGCTCAAAAACATTGCCGCCTTGAGCCAGGCTGCGCAAAACAGGAAACAAGGTATCAAATTTGACCGGCTTAGCCAAATAAGGAGTCGTTACTGTCGGCAACTCGGAAGAAAACATCGCCACAGGCACTTCCGGATAAGTTTTCTTCGACTCTTTCCAAGCTTCTACACCTGCCGGAGTATCGGTATCAACCAATACCAAATCCGGTTTTTCATCAGAATCAGGGGAAACGATGACGTAATTCGTCGTATTGTGCATTTTAAATGCCATACGGAATACCGCCTGCTGTTGCTCACCCATCTCCTGTAACATAACCCGTATGGTTTTAATTTTTGGTAAATGATTATTCATCACTCGTACTTTCTACGATTATCTTATTTTTTTGAATATTGGTTCATTCGTTGCAAGAGACGGCTCATTGCCAAGACAACCTCTTCAGGCAGGCTGACAACACGTTCACGCAACAAGCGCAGAAATTGTTCCAAACGTCCCCAATCTTCAACGCGTTCGTACAAATCAAACAAGATAATGTACAACTGCGATTCTTGAGGATACTGCAAAACAGCCTGTTCCAAAGTACCGATGGCCAAATCCAACTGACCGTAGGCCAACAAAGATTCCACTTCTTTCAGAGCTTCATCAGCAGGTGAAGAGCTGGCACTGATAACTGAAGAGTCTTTTTGAACCAACTCACGATATTTGGCTTTCATCTGCAAAGAACTTGGCTGAATATAACCGCGCTTTAAGCCAATCTCTTTAATTTGCTGTTCAGACGGCCCTTTTTCCAAATCATCAAAAATTTCGTGATAACCAAGGCTATAACCCCAGCCAAGCATACGTTCTTTTACTTGACGGCCATATTGACCCAAAGAGTGGTAAAGCTTCCACAGATGCTTGGCAAACTGCCCTACTTCTTCATTCTGATAATCCAGACGCAAGGCATCGATAATGAGACCAGCAGGCTTCGCAGAAGTTTGGATTGCTTTATTGTATTGATGCAAAGCAGTCTCGTAGCTGATCTTATCTTTCAGGATTTTTGCACTACGTTCCGGTTTGGCAAAACCAATAACCGCACCCATCTCTTCAGGGCTAATTTCACCAAAATCTTTCTTGCCTAATACGATAGGCGCACGTTTACCCATACCTGGAACGACAATGCGTTCAATCGAGTCGTTCTCAAAGGCAATATGCTCGTCGGAAGCAACTTCCAAACCGCTTTGTTCGCCAATTTGACGGTCCACTTCCTGCATATTCCAACCAAGATGATGCTCGGCGAAAACACGCAGGCGCAGGTTAGTAGAATCCAAAGCCAGACCGGCTTTCAGGTATTCGGCTACGCTGTCTTCAGAAAGGGAAGTACTATGACGCTCAAGCGTATCCGCCAGCATGTCGATATTGCCAACTCGCAGATTCAAACCAATCAATTCATGAACCAGTTTTTCTGGAGCGCCGTCTTCCAAGGTATTGAGATAACCGGCCAAAGACTCCGCTGCTTTACTTTCATAGCCGAACTGTTTATAAACCTGATATTCGGTCAGCGGATCGACTTCTTGTGCGGAAACAGAAGCCGTTGCATCGTTTGAGCCGCTTCCGCCCCATTCCCAGTCTTGATTATCCGCATTGGAAACTGTCTGGTTGACTTTCTCAATCCAGTCGTTTCCATCCTCAGAGGAGGCTGTATGAGCAGCAGATGTACGGCCGCTTTTTGATGCATGTGCGCTTTGTTTGTCTGAATTGTTACTTTGTTTATGACGAACAAAAAACAACACCAGCAAAAAAAGCACCAGCAAAAAAATAGTTAAAAGTTGATAGTTCAAGAACACCTCCCGGTCTTGTGCTGCAAGCTGCATTTATTAACATCTGTTGCTTTACACGCAACTTCAACGTTATTAATTCCCCAAACGAATGATGATAACATGAATGCACTCATTTTTACATTAAAAACCCTACTCACATAAAGGACTTGATACCAATTTACAACTCAAACACACCAATGGATTCAACATGCGAGGTTTGTGCAAACATATTCATGATTCCCGCTGCCTTAAACTTATAACCCTTATCAACCAAGACACCGGCATCTCGTGCAAATGTTGATGGATTACACGAAACATACACTATCTTCTGAGGTAAAAATGGCTTATGTAGCGATTTGACAACAGCATAAGCCCCACTTCTCGGCGGATCCAGTAGCATCTTGTCAAATTTTCCCCATGACTCAACAGTTTTTTCATCGGTATCGAACAAGTCGGCAACAGAAAACGTCATATTCTCGGCACAACGATTCAGGCGGGCATTTTCCCTTGCCCTATCTACCAAATAATAAGCGCCTTCAATACCGACAACCGATGCGCCACTTTTCGCCAGCGGCAAACTAAAATTGCCCAAACCGCAAAACAGATCGGCAATCCGCTCCCCTTTTTGAGGGTTTAAAAGTCTGACCGCCCTTGCCACCATCACTTCGTTCAGCTGCGCATTAATCTGCGTAAAATCACCGGGTTTGTAAGGCATTTCTACATCAAATTGAGCAAAATTATAGTTCAGAGCAGGAGCATTCTCGGGATAAAACGGCAAGGACTCGGCATGATCCTGCAACCATATTTGCCATGCCTTTTCAGCACCCGACAATATATTATCAAACCAATTACGCAATTCGCTTAATATTTGTCCAAACGGTTGATTTATGAAACGAATGTTGAGCGCTGTCACATTTTTCCCGCAATAAAACTCAACAAATTTCACTTTTACACCGTCATCATGCAGCTTTTGCAGCAAATTGCGGACATCAGGCAATCTATCGGACACATGCTTAGGCAAAATATGGCAATGGCGGATATTGACGACATCATGGCTTTTTTTGGCCTGAAAACCGAGGTTCAGACGGCCTTGTTTATCCACCGAAACACTTAAACGCGCTCTATCGCGATAATACCAGGAGTAACCATATAAAGGAGGTAAAATTATTTCCGGCTTGACCTTACCTATCCGTTCCAACTGCTCTTCCAAAATCCGTTGCTTTAACGCAACTTGCGCTCCGAAAGAAACATGTTGAAGCGAACAGCCGCCACATGTATCAAAATAGCAACAAGCTGGCTCAATGCGTTCGGAAGAAGGTTTTAAAACCGTTTCGACCTGAGCTTCTGCAAACTGCTTTTTTTCTTTATGAATGGCAAACGTTACACGCTCTCCGGGCAGCGCACCGCCGATGAATACAGTCTTTCCATCGACTCTGGCAACACCCCTGCCCTCATAATCCAAAGAAAAAACTTCCGCCTCTTGATACCGTTCTTTCACACTCATACCGTTTCCGTCAGACAGCCGCTTACCGGCCGTCTGACTGTCTTCCAATACCGAAAGCGCATATTTTCTCACAAAAACACAGAGTTTCAGGTATCATGCGCCAAAAACTTTCATTTCAATCCCTACAAAAAAAAGACGACATGAAAAAATTATTCCTTGGCCTGACAGCCGCCCTTCTGACCTCGGCCACTGCTGCAAACACACTTATTCCAGACGTCTCCCCCGCCTCTTCCGGACAACACGTCGTTATCAATATTACGCAACAGCGTTTGTTCCTCTACGACAACGGTAAACTGAGCAAAATTTATCCTGTTGCCGTCGGCAAAGCCATGACCCAAACCAATCTGGGCGAACATAAAATCGGTGCAAAAGCCTACAACCCGGTTTGGCACATCCCTAAATCTATCCAAAAAGAACGCAATGACGGCGTTAAAAGCGTACCGGCCGGCCCAAATAACCCGCTGGGCCCGGTATTTGTCCGCCTTGGCGACCCTAAATTAAGCCTTGGCATTCACGGCACCAATGCCCCTGCCAGCGTACCCGGCGTCCGCAGCCATGGTTGCGTGCGCATGAAATCGCCTGATGCATTAGAATTCGCCAAAACCATCGCAACAGGTTCTCCTGCCTCCGTTATCTACCAAATGGCGAGCCTGAACGAAGATGCCAACCAAAACTTGTGGCTGGCTGCCTATCGTGACCCATACGACAAGAAAAACCTTGATACGGCTGCCCTGAAAAAAAGCATTGCCGCTTGGGCAAAAGCGCACGGTAAAACCATTCCAGCCGCGCGTGTGGATGCAATCCTGAAAGGACGCACCGGAGCGGCAAACTGTCTGACCTGCGCCAAAGGCGTAAAACTCAAATCGCCTTTAAAATCTTTGGCATGGACCAGCGGCACGGATGCTTACAGCAAACCAAAAGTCATGCCAAAACCGGCTCCTGCTAAAGATGTGGTATTGCCTCAAGGCACTGAAATCGAAGTCGATGCTACCGACGATACAAACAAGGCAGCATCCGAACCGAAACAAAGCGTTCGTCCGACTCCGGTGAAACCGGCAAAACCTGCTGCCAAACCGGCAACTACTCCTGCCGATACTCCTGCTTCTGCGCCTAAAGCCGCTTCCGAACCGGCTACTGCCCCTGCCTCTGCTCCTGTGAAAGATGCTCCGGCAAGCAGCGAACCGGCAGATTTGCTGTTCTAAGCAGAATAAAATACATAGCCAAAGGCCGTCTGAAATGAATTTTTCAGACGGCCTTTTCGTACAACTGGATATTGGAAAAAATGCCCCTCTTAATTCAGACGGCCTTTTTACTTTCCGAATATTCCGACAAACCACGCTCGCGCAAAATACAGCTCGGACATTCATGACAACCACCAACCACGCCGTTATAACAGGTATGCGTATGCTCGCGAATATAATCCAACACACCCATTTCATCCGCCAATGCCCAAGTTTGCGCTTTGGTTAAATACATCAAGGGCGTGTGGATTTGAAAAGCGTAATCCATGGCCAAGTTCAACGTAACATTCATCGACTTGACGAACACATCGCGGCAGTCGGGATAACCGGAAAAATCGGTTTCGCACACGCCGGCAATGATATGGCGTATTCCCTGCCCTTTGGCGTAAATAGCGGCGTAAAGCAAAAACAAAGCATTGCGTCCATCTACAAATGTATTGGGCAGGCCGTCTGAAGCTGTTTCAATGGACGCTGTATCATCCATCAATGCGTTATGCGTAATCTGTTGCATCAGGCTCAAATCGAGTACGGTCTGCTTCACGCCTAAATCTTGGGCAATCCAACGCGCGCGCTCCAATTCGATGGCGTGGCGTTGCCCATATTGAAAAGTGATGGCCTGCACATTTTCACGGCCATATGTTTGAATTGCTTGAATCAGGCAGGTTGTTGAATCCTGCCCGCCCGAAAAAATAACGAGTGCCTGCTGTTTTTCCATAGTAAATTCCTAGTTTTGTTAACGCGGGAGGTTTGCGAACCGCGTGATTCGAAGATTGACGGATTATAACGGATTTCGTCTATAATCACGGCACTTCATTTTCTTTTATATAGCATAATTATGAGCATCTACGCCCTGAAACCAAAATTCCAAAACCTGTTGCGCCCCATTGTTAAGCGACTGTATCAAAAAGGCATTACTGCCAATCAGGTTACCCTGTTTGCCTGCGCCGTTTCCATTTTGATCGGTTTGCTTTTAGCATTGTTTGCAGGTATATCCACATTATTCTGGCTTTTACCGATCTGGTTGTTCATCCGTATGGCGCTGAATGCGATGGACGGTATGCTGGCACGGGAGTTCGGCCAGCAATCGGCATTAGGCGGTTATTTGAATGAAATCACCGATATTGTCGCCGATGCTGCTTTGTATCTGCCTTTTGCCTTTATCGCGCCCTTCGGCGGCGTGCAAATTGCCCTGTTTATTTGGCTGGCGGCAATGACTGAATTTTGCGGCGTTTTGGGACAAGTTCATGGCAACGGCCGTCGTTATGACGGGCCATTCGGCAAAAGCGACCGTGCATTCTTTATCGGCGCATTGGCAGTATGGTATGCAATCGCCGGCAGCTTCCATTCTCTTTTCTATATCCTTATGTGGCTGGCCTGCGCGGCACTGGTTTACACCTGCTACAAACGTGTCATCAATGGCTTGAAGGCCGTCTGAAACTTATCCACGTTCTTGGGTTAATCATCATTGATTAGAATATTTAAACCCATCACCCCGTTTTACTGAAAACAAAAAGGCCGTCTGAAACCATAAACTATCGGTTTCAGACGGCCTTTTATCCATCAACCAAGATAACTTACTGTTTGCCCAACTGACTGTAATCTACCAACATATACTTGGCAGTAATTTTCTGCGAAGCATTACCTTCGTCACCCATCAGAATCATCTGCGGCTTGCCGTTAACGGTAATCGAATCGACGGCTTCAACGTTGGTGATGTGTTGCAGATTAGGCAGGGAGATTTTTTGCGGTTCATCGGTCGGATTACCGCTCCAAGTCCACAGTTGTGAGAATTTCTGTCCATTCTCATCCTTCACTTCATTGGCAATCACGTAGGTTTTCAACACAGGATCATAGTTGAGGGAACGGATACCGCCGCCATCAATATCAATCACAGCTACTTCATCAAACTCAGGTTTGGCATTGCGCTCAAACACATCTTTCGGATTGCTGATAAACGCAACCAAAGCCATGTTGTTGAACTCAGGATCACGGAACCCCAAAACAAGACGTTTTTTCACCGGATCAAACGCCATGCCCTCAATATTGATTTCGTCAAAAGAAACTTCTGCCTTGGTTCGCTCGCGAATCAAATCATGCAACTTGTGATCGGTTTCCAAAACCTGCGTCAGATTGTCGTAGCTGGTCAGCCCCAACACGTTGCCGTCTTGAATTTTAAAGCGCATCAAGTGTTCGCGGTCAGGCGAGCGGTTGCCTTTACGGGTGCGCGAGTGTGAAGTCAGCGCGTAGATAAAACCTTCCTCGTCGCGAGCCAAAGCCTCCAAGTCGCTGAGACGGCGTTTGAAACCGGTAATCACGCGCGTATCCAATGCCTCGTCTTCCACAAACCTACCGGTTTTATCAATACTGATGATACTGAACGCATGGTTAGGTTCGTCTTCCGCAATCAGCAACTTACCATCCGGAAGCTGTTGTACGGCAGAAGGTTCAAATACGCCGTTAAACATATTGATACCCAGCGAACGCAACTCTGCCGCGTTGTTGGCCGGAGGCATCAGTAATGACGGCAATGTTTTCACGCCGATAAATGCCGCCAACGAAGCCAGTAAGCCCCAGCGGAATACCGCGTAAGATAAGTTAATGTATTTGAACTGCTTATCCGCCAACAAACCAAGCCAGTAAAGATGGTCGCTCATCTTTTCATAGATTTGTTTACGGTCGCCCATAATTTCCTGCATCATTTCCCAATATTGATCTTTTTGCAGCTTCACACGGTCTTCATAAATCAAAATATTGGGTTGGCTGCCGCCAAAAAAGCGCGTTTCGGTACTACTGAGGCGGGTTTTCAAATCCTTCAGCCTAGAACGGCCGCGGATAAAATCCTTAAACCATGTCCGCGCCGCCTGCATTTTGCCGATACGTTCCGGCGAAGCAGAAAGCAATGCAAACACGATAGAGGCGGCAGCAGTAATCATAAACGTACTGGCCGGAATCAAAAATTCGGGCGACGATGAAAAAATAAATGCACCCGAGATCATCAGAGCAGAAACAATAAAACCATTCAGCGAAATCATAATATTGGCTTTGGTTGCCGCCAGCGCCAACAATTCCATCTCCGAGCGTACGGCGTTGCGGAACATGGTTTCCACGCCCTTATTCGTACCCAACAAATCAGGCGCATTCAAATCCTCGGCTTTATTTTTTTTCTTTTTCGCCTTGTCTTTTTTACGTTTGACTTTTTTCTCGTTTTTTTCAGACGGCATCTCAGGATGTTCAACCACTTCCTGAATTTCTACCGCTTCAGCCACAACCTCAACTTCGTTTTCAACAACGCCGTTTTGCTTGTGATCCCACAAATCAACATCCTGTTGGGATTCTGCAGATGTGCCGTCGTTTAAAGGTTTTTCTTGGTCGCCCATCTGCTTCGGCTGACCATCTTCCTTCCAATCATTCAAACTCATATCATGACTCCCGACATCAAACACTTTGAACTACATGGAAAATAAAAAACATATTTAGTTCATTTGTTTTAGGTAATTTACATGCTGTTTACATTCTTTAAATTCCCAAATAACAAACTGTCGCAGAACTAAAAGCCCTGCGACAATCCACTTTATATCGAAATATTAATAATCGATGCGCTCTTTGATAATTTGCAAATCAGGATACGACAAAACAATGTCGTACTCACGGCCATTTTTAAAAGCCTCAACCTCCAACACAGGCTGACCTCGACGGCTATCGGCATCAACATCGTGAACTTGATAGCCGCGTTGTTCCAACATTCTTACGGCTTTAGCACGGTTTTGCTCGAAGTTTTTGTCGCTGTAGATTTTATGTTCGATATAATCGCTGGCACCGGCAGTAGCAGCAGACAAAGCAACGATGGCGGTCAATAAGAATTTTTTCATGTTTGATTTCCTTTTAAAATGTGTATTCGGGTTTCGATGGATGTATTAAAACATGACAAAATTAGCAGTTAATTAGTGATTGGTTAAACGTAGTAAAGGCCTGTTTAGACGGCCTAAGCGATTCTATTTCAGAAGAAATAAGAGAAAAAATTTGGCAACAATATGATAACGATAAGTCTCGTCTGACTATATTTCGTAAATTAATGGCGAAACAAAGAGTTTATGATGATATGTCGGTAGTAATTTGTAAGGTTATCCAAACACCCTCTATCCAACCTTTTAACAATCACTGTCATCCGTTTTAAGTGAAATTTGAAACCATCTTTTACCATTTCTCTCCATCATTGCATTCGTCCGTCTATCGGATAGTCATTGCATTTATTCGATATGTCATGATACTGTTCAAAAAATATGACTATTAGGAGTTTCTCATGTCCGAACAGCAAAAATTCTTTTCTACCCAAGACGGTACTTCGCTTTTCTACCGCTATCGCCCTGCTGCTGATGGTTCTTCCGACAAAGCCATTGTGCTGTTCCATCGCGGGCATGAGCACTCCGGCCGGATGATGTTTGTGGCAGATGAGCTAGGTTTTGATGATTTTGCCTATTTTGCTTGGGACGCGCGCGGTCATGGTTACAGCCCTGGTGAACGCGGCGATAGTCCGAGTATCGGTACTTCGGTTGCTGATGTAGATGATTTTATCCGACACATTCAAAGCGAATACGGCATCAAACCTGAAAACATCTGCGTGATTGCACAAAGTGTTGGTGCGGTATTGGTTTCTACTTGGTTGCACGATTACGCGCCGAAAATCCGTTGCGCCGTATTGGCTTCGCCTGCGTTCAAAGTCAAACTCTATGTTCCGTTTGCCCGTACCGGTTTGAAAATTATGCAAAAATGGCGTGGCAATTTCTTTGTCAACAGCTACGTCAAAGCCCACTATCTGACCCACAATGTCGAACGTCAAAAAAGCTACGACAATGATCCGCTGATTGCCCGCGCTATTTCTGTGCGCATCCTGCTGGGTTTATATGAGGCGGCCGAGCGCGTCGTTGCCGATGCACAAGCGATTACTACGCCTATACAACTGTTGATTTCAGGCAGCGATTGGGTTGTTCATCACAAACCGCAACACGATTTCTACAACCGCTTAGGCAGCCATATTAAAGAGCGCCATATCCTGCCCGGTTTCTACCACGATACGTTAGGCGAGCAAGACCGTGAAATCGCATTTGTCGAAATGCGCCGTTTTATCCGCGAGCGTTTCAATCAGCCTTTGCAACAAGTCGATCTGACTCAAGCGCACTTGTTTGGAGACAGCCGTCGCGAAGCCGACGAACTGGCTACGCCTTTGCCTGTTTGTACGCCTCGCGGCGCATTTTGGGCAACATATCGCGCCTCGCTCAAACTGGGTTCACGCTGGAGTGAAGGCTTGAGAATCGGTCAAGAAACAGGTTTTGATTCGGGTAGCACGCTGGATTATGTCTACCGCAATCAACCGCAAGGCAGCAACGCTTTCGGTGTATGGGTGGACAAATACTATCTCAACGCCATCGGCTGGCGCGGCATTCGCCAACGCAAAGTCAATATCGGCAAAGCCATTCAGACGGCCTCAGCTAAATTGCGTGAAGCAGGCAAACCTGTACACGTTTTGGATATCGCGTCCGGTCATGGCCGCTATGTATTGGATGCCCTGACTGCCGACACATTGCCTGATTCCGTACGCTTGCGCGATTACAGCCCGATTAATGTCGAAGCCGGCCGCAAACTGATTGCAGAACGCGGCTTGCAAAACACGGTAACCTTCAATGAAGTCAATGCTTACGACCGCGCCAATTATCATGATTTACAGCCGCGCCCTACCCTAGGCATCGTCTCCGGCTTGCACGAATTGTTTGCCGACAACGATTTGATTTTAAACTCGCTCTACGGCTTTGGAGAAGCCATTGAAACCGGCGGCTACCTGATTTACACCGGCCAGCCGTGGCATCCGCAACTGGAAATGATTGCCCGCGCCCTGACCAGCCACAAAGCAGGCAGCCCAAACTGGGTAATGCGCCGCCGCAGTCAGCAGGAAATGGATCAGTTGGTTGAAAAAGCCGGTTTTGAAAAAATCCATCAATGGATAGACGAAGACGGTATTTTCACCGTGAGCTTGGCAGTGAAGAAATAAAAATAAAGGCCGTCTGAACAATTTTTTAACTTTCAGACGGCCTTATTTAAACCATGTACCTATCCATGAAACCTACCCTCAAAACCTCCCTACTCAAGCTGATTTCAGTCGGTATCCTGTTCTACACCAGCTACGGCCTCTCCAACCATTACGCGGCATCGCTGGACTATGTACCTGAAATCGCTTTTGCATGGGAGCGCAATATTCCGTTTTGGGCATGGACGATTGTGCCTTATTGGTCGCTGAACCTGATGTATGCCGCGGCATTTTTTCTTTGCCGTGATACACATGAACAAAACCGATATGTAGCGCACCTTGTAGCCGCCCAACTGATTGCGACTGCTTGCTTTGTGCTGTTTCCGCTGCGTTTCGGGTGGCCTAAACCGCCTGCCGATGGACTGTCAGGCTGGCTGTTTGATTCATTGGCTGCATTTGATTTGCCGTACAACCAAGCGCCATCTTTGCATATTGCGTTGGCAATTATCGTGGGTGCATTTTATTGGACGCGCTTTCCCAAAATCCGCCTGCCTCTTTTCTTATGGCAAAGCCTGATTGCCCTGTCGGTACTGACAACTTATCAACATCATTTTATTGACGTGCCGACAGGAGCATTGCTTGGCTGGCTGGTGTTGTGGGCTTTCCCGCGTCAGATGACTTCGCCGTTAAGACTGGGCTTGAGTGATGTACGCTCAAGAAGGATTGCGTTGCTGTATTTACTTGGCGCGTGTTTGACGGCTTTGCCTGCGCTGCTGGGTGGTGTGTGGCTGTGGTTGATATGGATTAGCGTGTCTTTACTGATGGTATCCTTTGCCTATTTGACTGGAAATGCAAACATATTCCAAAAACAGGCTAACGGTAAATTATCGGTGGCAGCGACGGTTTTACTATTGCCTTATCTGGTGAGCGTACGGCTAAACATGGCGTATTGGTTACGCGGTAAAGCGAAAACGGCACCAGTCCGCAATGATGTATTAATTGGCAGCGTTTTAGGGATTTCAAACCATTTGCCTGTCGTATTGGATGTATGCGCCGAATATCCCTGCCGTAGCTATCAGGGAGCATATCGCGCTCTGCCTTTACTGGATATGGTAACGCCGTCTGAAAACGATTTGGTTCAGACGGCCTTGATATTGGAAACCTTGCGCCAAAAACACGGCAAAGCGCTGGTATGTTGCGCTTTGGGTTATGGAAGAAGTGCCGCAGTGGTGCTGACGTGGCTGCTGGTCTATGGTGGCTGCAAAAACTTGGCGCAAGCGAAGGCCGAACTCAAACAGGCTCGGCCGCAAATGGTATTATCGCCGGCCACCGCCCAAGCAGTTGAAGCTGCGGCCAACCGTTTAAAACAAGGATAATGATGGACAACGCAACCGACAGCCGTATTACTGCCCACCTGCTCTCTACCGCACATTATGTTGCCGCCTGCAATGCCTTGCTGCTCGCCTTGTCGGCAAAATATGGCGGCGCATGGTTTGCGGTGCAACTTGTCTTGGCAGCAGTTTTGCTGTACTGCCATATCCGCATTCACTTCGACCGTCGCGTGTTCCAAGACTTTGCCGACAACCGCTACTCTCCTGAAGACTTCGACCACACCTTACAGCAAAACGGTTTACGCCAAATTTCAGGCAGCCGTACGTTGACCCAACGGATAAACGGCGCACTTTCCTTATGGCGCAAAAGCTTATACCTGACCGCCGCACAATTTTTAATTTTGCTTATCCAAAGCATTTGATTATTTTGGCTAATTTACCCAAACCAGATCTAGAGCGGTATCTCACTCCCAAAGGCAGAAACAATGAAAAACTTCCTCAAAAAACAACTTGCCTGGCTAACTGACCAAGCCTTATGTCTGTCGGTCTCTTTTCTTACGGGCGTACGCCCCAAAAGTCCGCGCGAGCTGACATTCAATCAGCACCAAAAAGTCTATTACGCCAATCACGGCAGCCATGGCGATTTTGTATTGGTGTGGATTTCCCTGCCCCGCCGCTGGCGCTTGTCCACGCGCCCAGTCGCCGGTTCGGATTACTGGCTGACAAGCAAACTCAAACGCTTCATCATTCAAAACGTTTTCAATGCCTTGCTGATTCCGCGCCATAGTGATAATCCGCAAGCAATTACCGAACAGATGAAAGACGCGCTGAACGCAGGCGACTCTTTGATTATTTTCCCTGAAGGCACGCGTAATACTGACGACAACACCATCCTGCTGCCGTTCAAGTCCGGCATTTATCATCTGGCGAAAAGCAAACCCAATACCGAATTTGTGCCGATTTGGATAGACAACATCAGCCGCGTACTGCCCAAAGGCAAAATCCTGCCTATCCCGCTTTTGTGTGAAGTCCATATCGGACAGCCGCTTACTTTGCAGGAAAACGAAGACAAAGACAGCTTTTTGACACGCAGCCGTGAGGCGCTACTGGCACTCAGGCCGTCTGAAAACGACCGCAGCGAGCTTCGCCAAAATGAACCTGAAGTTCATCAAAACAAAGGAGGACAAGCATGAGCCTTTCTACGACTTCCCAACAAATCATTGTCGAACAAGCCGCCGCTCATCTGACTCCTCAAGCCAGCTATATTTTTGTCGGCGTATTTGCCGTATTGTGTTTTGCCAGCATCATCGGACAATGGCTCAAGCGCAAAAACGGCGCAGATAATGCCACCATTGCCAACCTCAACGCCCGTATTTACGCATGGTGGCTGATGACGTTGGTGTTGCTGGGTGCATTTTGGTTCGGCAAAATCGGGACGGTTGTACTGTTTTTCCTGATCTCATTTGCCGCACTGCGCGAGTTTATGACCCTCGTCTATCGCCGGCGCAGCGACTATTACAGCATGGTGGTCTGCTTTTACCTGCTTCTGCCGGTGCAATACTATTTCGTCTATGACGGCTGGTACGGTATGTTCAGCATTTTTATTCCGGTTTACGGCTTTTTGATACTGCCGATTATTGCCAGCCTCAGCGGCCAAACCGCGCATTTTTTGGAACGCGCCGCCAAAACGCAATGGATGGCGATAATTTGCATCTTCTGTCTGTCCCATGTTCCGGCGCTGATGTTTCTGGACTTGGACGGCTTCGATAATAGCAACAATATCCTGTTGCTGATCTTCCTGATTGGCGTAGTGCAAGTATCAGATGTGTTGCAATACGTTTGGGGCAAACTGATTGGCGGTGCAAAAATCATGCCTTCGCTTTCCCCGTCAAAAACCATTTCCGGCACTGTCGGCGGTATTTTATCGGCCACAGCCATTGCCGCGCTGATGGCGCCGATTACGCCGTTCTCCCACGGCCAAGCGGCCGTTATCGGCTTTATCGTCTGCCTGATGGGTTTCTTTGGCGGCCTGGTTATGTCTGCCATCAAACGCGATTACGGTGTCAAAGACTGGGGCAATATGATACGCGGCCACGGCGGCATGCTTGACCGTGTAGATTCGATTTGTTTTGCCGCACCCGTGTTTTTCCACATCACCCGTTATTTCTGGAACGGCTAAACTTCAGGCCGTCTGAAAGCTGTTTTCAGACGGCCTTGAATGTCTAAAACTGCCTGCCCTGCCAATTCGTTATACAATACGCAACCATTATTACTACATACACACAACATGAATAAACCCTCTCCAATCTTTCCCATTTTTCTTGCTACGATTATCTTCTCCCTTATTGTTTGGTCAGGCATTAATCCTCATGACCGCGCGGTCTGGTACGCCGAAATTATCCCCGTAGCATCCGTATTCTGCCTTCTGGTTGCTACCTACCGCATTTTCCGCTTCAGCAACTTGGCCTACTTATTCATGAGCTTTTGGCTGATTATGCATTCCATCGGTGCATACTATACTTTTGCCGATGTGCCATTTGAATCCATCAACCGCTTTTTTGAACCGATTTTGGGCGAAAACCGCAATCATTACGACCGTATTGCCCATTACATCATCGGCTTCTACGCCTATCCAATGGCTGAATGGCTGCTGCGCCGCAAGCTGTGCAACCTGCCGTTGGCCTTATTTTTCTCACTGTTCTTCATTATGAGTGTGGCTGCCGCCTATGAAATCATCGAATGGCAATATGCCGTCATCGACGGTGGAGAAGCCGGACTGGAGTTCTTGGGTTCACAAGGCGATATTTGGGATGCGCAAAAAGACATGCTTGCCGATACTTTAGGCGCGTTAACTTCCCTGTTTATTTTTGTGTTTACCCGACCCGATAAACGCTTGGGCTTCTCTTAAATATATCCCTTTAAAGCGAAAGGCCGTCTGAAACCAGATTTTCAGACGGCCTTTTTTCATTTTCCTATCGCAATTATTGTAAAAATTAATAAATGCGATAGTTAAAAACATAAGCCGATTTTGAAACAAAATTCGTCATCAAAATTTTTAAGCACATGAAATATATAAAAAACAACGTCTGTTAAGATTTTGTAAACAATATGCCTACGTCAATCTGATTTTTTCGATTTGATTTAAATCAGCATATCTTGTGTCATTAATCCATAAAATATCCGGAATTCTACAAAATATTGATTAACCCGATAGAGGTTATCATCAAGACGAGGAACACAAAATGCAGAAAATTCCAGAATTGGTCTGCCCCGCCGGCAACCTGCCTGCACTGAAAACCGCTGTGGACAACGGTGCGGACACGGTTTACATGGGTTTGAAAGATGCGACCAATGCACGAAACTTTCCGGGACTGAATTTCGATATGAAATCTGCGCGGGAAGGCGTAGCTTACGCCCATGCGCGCGGGCGCAATGTACTGATGGCCATCAATACATTCGCACAAGCCGGCCAAGTGGAGCGTTGGCACGCCGCTGTGGATACGGCGGCGGAATTGGGTGCCGATGCGATTATTGTTGCCGACCCCGCCATCATGGCGTATGCGGCAGACAAACATCCGAATTTACGCCTGCATATGTCGGTACAAGGTTCGGCCACCAATTACGAAGCCATCAATATGATGAAAGAGCTGTTCGGCATCCGTCGTGCCGTTTTGCCGCGCGTGCTGACCATCGATCAGGTCAAACATGTAATTGACAATACTGATGTGGAAATTGAAGTCTTTGGCTTCGGCAGTTTGTGTGTGATGGCGGAAGGCCGTTGTATCTTATCGAGCTATGCAACAGGCGAATCGCCCAATATGCAAGGTGTCTGCTCTCCGGCAAAATCCGTCCGCTGGGAACAACTGCCCGACCGCATGGACGTACGTCTAAACCAGGTATTGATAGACCAATACAAACCCAATGAACCGGCAGGTTATCCAACCTTGTGCAAAGGCCGCTTTGAAGTCAATGATGAAACTTACTATGCTTTGGAAGAGCCGACCAGCCTGAATGTTTTGGAAATGTTGCCCGAACTCATCAAAATCGGTGTATCCGCCATCAAAATCGAGGGACGCCAACGCAGTCCGATGTATACGGCGCAAGTAACCAAATCCCTGCGCCAAGCACTGGATGCAGCCGCAGCCGACCCGTCGCATTTCAAAGTCAATCCGTCCTGGAACAATGCCTTGAGCAAAGTTTCGGAAGGTCATCAGACAACTTTGGGCGCATACAACCGCCCATGGAAATAAGGGGAAGAAAATGAATTCATTGAAATTGTCGCTGGGCCCTATTTTATTTTTCTGGCAAAAAGAAGCCCTGCTAGAATTTTACGTTTCCATGCTGGATACGCCGTTGGACACGGTCTATTTGGGCGAAGTAGTCTGCTCACGCCGTCAGAAAATGCGATTTGCCGATTGGTTCGGACTGGCTGAAGACTTGGCGGAAAGCGGTAAGGAGATTATTCTTTCTTCACAAGTCCTGCTCGAAAGCGAATCCGATCTGAAACGCCTGCGCAAAATTACAGAGCAGGGAAAGTTTAAAGTTGAAGCCAACGACATGGGTGCGGTCAAATTGGCACGCGAACACGGCATTCCTTTTGTTGCCGGTGCAAGCCTGAATATCTACAACGAAACCACTTTGGACGTATTCCGAAAATTAGGGGCATTCCGCTGGATTGCACCGTCCGAGCTGAGCCGCAATAAGGTTGCCGAAATCATCAAGGCTTCAGACGGCATTGAAACCGAACTCTTCGCTTGGGGTAAAATGCCGCTCGCCTATTCATCACGTTGCTTTACCGCCCGCCATTACAATCTGAATAAAGACAGTTGCGAGTTCCGCTGCCTCGACCACGAGCACGGTATGGCCATGAATACGCGAGAAGGCCAGCCGTTTCTCACCATCAACGGCATCCAAACCATGTCTTACGGCTGCCAAAACCTACTGCCCCACCATGAAGACTTGAATAAAATCGGCGTGAATATGCTCAGACTGTCGCCACAAATGCACAGCATGGCTGAAATTATCCAAATTCACCGCGATGTATTGGACGGAAAAGCCACATGGGAAGATGTCCGCCCCGAGTTGGAACGACTGACTACCGGAACACTGGTTGACGGCTATTGGCGCGGTCAGCCCGGTATTGAAACCGTGAAGGAGGCATATTATGGCGCTGCCTGAAATCATATTACCCAAATGGATGGCAAAAATCGGTACCAAACTTCCCGGCAAACCTCCACGCTTTGTTTTGGTCTCCGTATTGAATACCATGCTGAGAAAAGGTTTACTGCCTGCCGATATGGAACTTTTTGCCGGAAGAAAATTCGAAATCGAAGTTTTGGATGCCGGTATCAAAGTGCGGTTTAGTGCCAATACGGAAAAATTCCTGGACGACAACTTCAGTGGCGTCCCCGATCTGAGGCTGGCGGCCAACGGTATAGACTTCATGCGCATGATGATGCGCGAGGAAGATCCCGATACCTTATTTTTCAACCGTAAATTGCAAATCGAAGGCGATACGGAACTGGGGCTAATTACCAAAAACTTACTCGACAGTGTTGAGTGGCCTTTCAGCGAATGGTTCCTGAAACGCAGCACGTCCACTTTGGATTGATTAATTTTGGTTGAACCAAGAACAAAGGCCGTCTGAATGTTTCAGACGGCCTTATATATTTCACCTCTTTGATATGTCTTCTCTTATTGGTTTTATCAAATATAAAAAAGCGTACCTTGTTAGGTACGCTTTTTTCAATCCGACTCAAAATTAGAATTTTGCACCGGACTCATTTGCCATAAAGTCTACAGCCGCTTTAACCTCATCGTCACTCAAGCTGCTGTTGCCGCCTTTGGCAGGCATTGAATTAAAACCTTCAAGCGCGTGTTTGTGCAAAGTATCTTTACCTTGCTTAATTCGAGGAGCCCAGTCGTCTTTTTTACCGACAACAGGTGCGCCCGGAATCATACCGCCATGACATGTTTTACAGTTGGCTTCAAAAACAGCTTTGCCGTCTACCTTAACCGGAGCTGCTTCTGCTTTTTCAGCAGGTTTGGCTTCAGCAGCCGGAGCAGCTTTAGCATCTGAAGCAGCTTTATCGGCAGCAGGAGCAGAAGCAGCCGCCGGAGCAGAAACATCGGCAGGTTGAGCTACCGGAGCAGGCTCGGCTTTTTTAGCAGGAGCTTTTTTACCGTCTTTGTTGGACAAACCCCAAACATAAGCGGTCATGATGTGCAGCTTGTCTTTGTCAAGGAAGTGACCCCAAGCAGGCATTTGGCTGCTGCGGCCGTTGGTAATGGTTTCGGTAATCGCTTTTTGAGTACCGCCCCACAACCATACATCGTCGGTCAGATTCGGGCCGAGGCCTTGGATACCTTGACCTTTGTCGCCGTGACAAGTGAAACAGTTGGCAGGTGGGCCGCTAAACAGGGCTTTACCGCGTTCTGCACGTTCTTCGTCGTATTGACCTTTAGGTTTAGAAAGAGACATAACATACTGTGTTACGTTTTTCACTCCTTCTTCACCCAAAGCAGGCCCCCATGCCGGCATAGAGGCAGTACGGCCTTTTTCAATGGTTTCCTGAATTTTTTCAGGTTCGCCACCCCACAACCAGTCGTCGTCGGTCAAATTCGGGAAGCCTTTGGAGCCTTTGGCATCTGAGCCGTGACATTGGATACAGTAGGTATTGAAAAGGTTTTGTGCAATAGCACGGGCTTCAGGGTCTTTAGCCACTTTCTCAATCGGCATATTGGAAAATTTAGCATACACTTTACCGTATTGCTGATTGGCTTTGGCAACTTCTTCTTCATATTGACCATGGCTGCTCCAGCCCCACAGGCCTTTGTAATCGCCAATACCTGGATACATAATCAGGTAGCCGACGCCAAACAGCCATGTGCAGACATAAAGCCAAAACCACCAACGTGGCAGAGGGTTGTTGTACTCCGAAATGCCGTCCCACTCATGACCTGTGGTTTTTACTTCTTCGCCTTTTTTAGGGCGTTTCACAACGTTTTGCGAAAGCAGAAGCCAAGCCAGGCCGATGAAGCTGAGCACGACGATAACGGCAATATATATACTCCAGAAACTACTGGTAAATTGGGATGTTGTGTTCATTATTTTGCTCCGTGATCACGGACTGACTGAGCTTGATCGTCCTTTTCAGACGGCCTTCGTTCGTCATTATCGAAAATACTGCTGGCAGCATCGTCATAGTTTTTCTTATTGCGTCTATTGAACACAATATAGAGGACTAAAATAAAGCTGATAAATACCCAAACAGTAAAGAGCGAGCGAGCCCAGTTAGCGTCCATGATGTTACCTTACGTTTTTCAATGCCAAGCCCAAGCCTTGCAGATAGGCGATAACAGCGTCCAGCTCTGATTTGTTAGCCAGCATTTCAGGTGCTTTGGCAATTTCTTCATCGCTGTAAGGTGTACCCACTTTACGCAGGGCTTTCATATGCGCCACAGTTGCCTCGGCATCGACTTTATTGCGTGCGAGCCATGGGAATGCAGGCATATTGGACTCCGGCACAACGTCGCGCGGGTTCAGCAGGTGGATGCGGTGCCATTCATCGGAATAACGGCCGCCGACACGAGCCAAATCCGGACCGGTACGTTTAGAACCCCATTGGAACGGATGGTCATAAACAGACTCACCGGCAACGGAATAATGACCGTAACGTTCAGTTTCTGCACGGAATGGACGAATCATTTGAGAGTGGCAGTTGTAGCAGCCTTCGCGCACATAAATATCGCGACCGGCCACTTGCAGAGCGTTATATGGTTTCACGCCGGGCGCAGGTTCGGTAACTGCCTTGGTGAAGAACAGCGGAACAGCCTCAATCAGAAGGCCGACGCTGACTACAAGCAGGGTGAATACAATCAGTACACCGACTTTTTCTTCAGCTAATTGTTGTAATTTCATTTTGGTAGCCTATCTTTCTTGTCATTAGTGGTGTTGAGTTTGAGAAACCGCAGGAATCTCAGCATCAACTGCTTTACCACTGATAGCAGTACGGTAAACGTTATATGCCATGATGCACATACCGCTCAGGTACAGAAGACCGCCGGTGAAACGAATCATGTAGTAAGGCATGGTACGTTTTACGGATTCAACGAAGGAATAAGTCAGCGTGCCGTCGTCATTCAAAGAACCCCACATCAGACCTTGCATTACGCCGGCAATCCACATTGCAGCGATATACAGAACCACGCCGATTGTCGCGATCCAGAAATGCGCCTCAACCAATTTGGTGCTGTACATTTCATTTTTGCCGAACAAGCGGGGAATCATATAGTAAACGGAACCGATGGTTACAAAGCCCACCCAGCCCAATGCGCCGGCGTGAACGTGTGCAACAGTCCAGTCGGTGTAGTGGCTCAGAGCGTTAACGGTTTTGATAGACATCATCGGGCCTTCGAAGGTAGACATACCGTAGAAAGACAGAGAAACGATCAAGAATTTCAAAATCGGGTCGGTACGCAGTTTGTCCCATGCGCCGGACAGAGTCATGATACCGTTGATCATACCGCCCCAAGAAGGCGCAAACAGGATCAAAGACAATACCATACCCAAAGATTGAGTCCAGTCAGGCAATGCGGTGTAGTGCAAGTGGTGTGAACCAGCCCACATATAAGTGAAAATCAAAGCCCAGAAGTGAACGACGGACAAGCGGTAAGAGTAAATCGGACGGCCCGCTTGTTTAGGTACGAAATAGTACATCATACCCAAGAAGCCGGCTGTCAGGAAAAAGCCCACCGCATTGTGGCCATACCACCATTGAACCATCGCATCAATCGCACCTGCGTAAACCGGATAAGATTTCATCAAACCGGCAGGGATGCTGATATTGTTGACGATGTGCAACAGTGCAACGGCCAAGATAAAGCCGCCGTAGAACCAGTTGGCAACGTAAATATGTTTGATTTTACGTTTGGCAATCGTACCGAAGAATACGATAGCGTAGGCAACCCACACCAGCGTAATCAAAATGTCGATAGGCCATTCCAACTCGGCGTATTCTTTACCTTGGGTGTAACCCATAGGCAAGCTGATGGCAGCAGCCACGATAACGGCCTGCCAACCCCAGAAGGTAAATGCAGGCAGCCAACCGCCAAACAGACGGGTATTACATGTACGTTGAACAACGTAGTATGATGTACCGATCAAACCACAACCACCGAATGCAAAAATAACCGCATTGGTGTGCAGAGGACGCAGGCGGCCAAAGTGGAACCAAGGTCCGATATTGGATAAATCTAGGGCCGGAGCAAAAAGCTGGGCAGCGACGATAACGCCAACCAACATGCCCACAATACCCCAAACTACAGTCATGATGGCGAACTGGCGCACCACTTTGTAGTTATAAGTTTGTGTGTCCATGGAAGTCTCCATAAATTATGGGTATAAAAAATTTTTATCTCACCCCAGCCCCTGCATTTACGAAAAGCGCAATACGGCCAAGGCTCAAATTTTTCTAAATTTAACATAGACACCACAACATGCCAAGCAAAATTACATTCCATATTGCATAAAAACTTTAGTGAGACATAATCTCATTTCTTTTATAATCAATAAATTATTTAAACATGTTCAATAAATCGGACACAGCATTTTTTCAAGCCCCCTTTTTCGTACAGTTTTATTGATATAGATTAAGCCTACCCTTTAAAACCCCTTCCTCTTAATAAACTTTAGCAAATTAACCAATAGCCATGATTAATTACAAAATTACCCCCAACTTTCTGTCTCATGAATGGCACATCACCTTATCATTCACTCAAACTGATGATTCTGAAACAGAAATCAGCCTGCCAAACTGGGTTCCCGGCAGCTATCTCATCCGTGACTTTGCCCGCCACATCACACACATCAACGCGTGCTGCAACGGCAAAGCCCAGCCACTGACACAAACCAGCAAAAACTATTGGCAAACCCCTGCCCTCAATGGAGCGTGGGAAATTTACTACACCGTCTACGCATTCGACTTGTCTGTTCGCGGCTCATTCCTCAGTACCGAGCGCGGCTTTTTTGATGGCGCGTGCCTATTCTTAAAAGTGCACGGACAAGAGGAACAACCACACCAAGTCGAATTTCCTACCCTGCCACACACATGGCAGATAGCCACCACCCTACCCCAAATTTCGGCGACCACTTTTCAGACGGCCTCATATGCCGAGCTTATTGATCATCCTGTTGAAACAGGCATCATCGAATTCCTCGACTTTGAAGCACAAGGCATCCCCCACCGTATTGCATTAAGCGGCATCTATCCTGATTTCGACCGCACCCGCTTCCTCGCCGATATTCAAAAAATCTGCGAAACCGAGTTAGCGATGTTCCCCTCCCCTGCCCCGTTTTCCGAATACCTTTTCCTATTACATCTGGGCGACAACCTTTATGGCGGACTGGAACACATCAGCAGCACCGCCCTACTCGCCGACCGCCACAGTCTGCCATCTTACGATATGGGTGAAGCCGACAAAGCCTATACCGAACTGCTCGGCCTCTTCTCCCATGAATACTTCCACGCATGGAACGTCAAATCCATCAAACCGGCCGTATTCGCACCTTACAACCTCGACCAAGAAAACTATACCGAGCAACTTTGGGCATTCGAAGGCATTACTTCCTACTACGACGACCTCTTTCTAGCCCGAAGCAAAACCATCAGCCCCGAAGCCTACCTTACCCTGCTTGCACAAAGCATCACACGTGTACAGCAGACACAAGGCCGCCTGAAACAAACACTTGCCCAATCCAGTTTCAGCGCGTGGGACAAGTTCTACAAACAAGACGAAAACAGCCCAAACGCCATCGTCAGCTACTATCAAAAAGGCGCACTGGCCGCACTTTGCCTCGACCTTATCATCCGTGAAAAAAGCCAAGGCAAATACACCATCGACAGCGTGATGCAGCAACACTATCGCGACTGGTGCAACACCCATCAAGGCATACCCGAAAAACACTGGCAAATCCGTTGCCAAGAAATGACCAGTTTAGATTTAGAAACCTTCTTTCAGACGGCCTTATACAGCACCGAAGACCTTCCGCTCGCAGAATGCCTACAAAGCGTAGGTGTCAAACTCGACTTTATTCCCCTACCTCGCCAACATGGCGGAGCATTTGCAAGCGAACCCCAATCGGTTGCCCCCGCCAACGATTTGGGCGCACGTTTCAAACAAAGCAGCGATCATGCCGTCCTGACTCATGTATTTAATGGCGGCAGTGCAGAAAATGCCGGACTCTGCCCGCAAGACAAAATCATCGCCCTAGGCGGCTATGCCTGCAACGACCTTGCGGCACAGTGGAGCAAACTGCCTATCGGCACGCGCACCACCATCCATTTCTTCCGTCAAGGCCTATTGCGTGAAACCAGCATCACAGTTCAAGCGGCAGAAGCCAATACTGCCCTGCTGCACATTACCGATCGCCAAAAACTCGAAAACTGGTTGTACAATCATTAAATAAAACTTCAAACGGCCTGCCACTTCCTAGGCCGTCTGAAATCAACATATCCATTTAATATAAAGAAAGGAAAAACTATGCCCATCCGTAAACTGACCGACACCCTCTATATCGCCCCCCAACTGACCGAAGCAGATGTCCAAGAAGCCGTACGTCTCGGCATCAAAACCATCATCTGCAACCGCCCGGACGGTGAAGAAGAAAACCAACCGGCTTTTGCCGAAGTGCAAAACTGGTTTAAAGAGGCTGGCATCAACCAATTCTCATCCCAGCCCGTTGTCGCGCCTCAAATCAACGCAGCCGATGTCGCAGCCTTCCAAAATCTGTTGCAACAATCTCCGGCTCCTATTCTTGCTTTCTGCCGCACCGGTACTCGCTGCTCCCTGCTTTGGGGTTATCATCAAGTGCAACACGGCGCATCCGTAGCCGAAGTAGTTGCCGCAGCCGAACAGGCTGGCGTCAACCTCAGCAACTTTGAAACCCGCCTGCAAGAAGCCAAAGATAAAGGTTTGGCTTAATACTTTATTTATATATAAGTAGTAGCCTTCAAACCAATCAGGCCGTCTGAAACCGATTATTCAGACGGCCTGATTGCCTTAGCTTATTTTTAATTTATTTCCACTATCCTAAAAATATATTTTCTAAATCAAGCCCGAATTGACCTGTATCAATACCCTGACCCTATTTTCATTTATAATGCCTTTCAATGATTCAGGGCCAAGCCCGAATCCTCCAGTTTCCTCGATAAGAGCCAGCTCTCTTATTAAATGATTTTTCTTTCCTCTTGATGTGTGTGTGTTTGGGTGTGGCCGAAAGCCACCCCCTTTTTTTTATACCTACCCCCTTTCAGGCCGTCTGAAAACTTTCAGACGGCCTTTCCTTTCCTCTCACAAAAATAGTATAAAATCCCCTTATCGTTCAAACCACAAACTCAAAACACCATGGTCAACAAACTCACTCCCCCTCCAAGCCTGCCCGATCCGCAAGACCTCCGCGCCATTATCGCTTACAACATGCGCCTCTACCGCGTTAATCACGGCTGGTCGCAAGAAGAACTGGCACGCCAATGCGGACTTGACCGCACCTACGTTTCCGCCGTCGAACGCAAACGCTGGAACATCGCCCTTTCCAACATCGAAAAAATCGCATCCGCGCTTAAAATCGCCCCTTACAAACTCCTCCTTCCGCCGCAAGAAATGCTCCGCCAAATGACCGAGCCTACCGATACCCAAGCCTAATTCACAGCCAGACACCATCATGCCCGCCGCCCAACAAGCCATCCAAATCTACCAGCAGCAAAAAGCCGCAGCAGAAACTGCCTACCGCCAAAACAACCGCCCTACCGCTTACTTCCGCGACCATATCGCCGCTGCTGAAACCCTACTGCAAACCCTCTGGCAAATCCACTTTCCCGACAGCAACGACATCAGTCTGATTGCCATCGGCGGCTTCGGACGTTGTGAACTCTACCCCCATTCTGACTGGGACTTAGCGATTATTTCCTCGGCCCCATTTTCAGACGGCCTGCAACAACAAACCGCCCAATTTATCCAAACCCTTTGGGACGCACGCCTCAATCCGGCCATCAAAAGCGGCAGCATAGAAGAAATCCTCCAAAGTACCCAAAACGACATTACCGGCGAAACCGCCTTTCTTGAAGCACGCCACCTACAAGGCGATGCCAAACTTACCGCCCAACTTCTAAACAAACTCAACACACGTCGCGACACAGCCGCCTTTATCGAAGCCAAACTCCTCGAAATGGAGCAACGCCATACAAAATCCCAAGGCACAGGCGCACAACTCGAACCCAACATCAAAACTTGCCCCGGCGGCCTGCGCGACATCCACACCCTTATCTGGACAGCCAAAGCACAAGGCATAGACAGCAACCCCACCGCCCTCGTTACAGCCGGTGTCCTCACTCGCACCGAAGCCGGCATGCTGGCCCATGGCTACCGCCGCCTCGCCAACATCCGCATTCACCTCCACCTTACCGCCGACCGCCCCGAAGACAGGCTGCTTTTCGACTACCAGTCCCAAGTTGCCGAAAGCTTAGGCTATACCCAACCCGACATCCGCGGCAGAAGCGAAGCCCTGATGCACACCTTCTACCGCGCCACCAAAGCCATCAAACAACTCAACGGCATCCTCATTCCGGTTCTCAAAAACCATCAAACCTCCAGCCGTCCCCAACATATCCATCCCATCGACAGCCGCTACAAACGCATCGGCCACCAAATCGCCGCCAACGACCTTGCCCTGTTCGAGCAAAATCCCGAACACATCTTCACCATTATCCAAACCATGCAGGAGCAAAACATCACCACCATCGAGCCGCAAACCCTGCGCGCATGGTGGGCGGCTACACGAAAAATCAATACCCGTTTCACCCAAAATCCAGAAAACCGCCGCCGCTTTATCCAATTCTTCAAACACGGCACCGGCCTTACCCAAACTCTCCGTTTTCTCAACCTCTACGGCGTACTTGGCCGCTATCTCCCCGCATGGGAAAAAATCACCGGACTGCTCCAACACGACCTCTTCCATATTTACCCCGTAGACGACCACATCCTGACCGTCGTCCGCAATATGCGCCGTCTCGCCATCGAAACCCACAGCCACGAAATGCCCGAGGCCAGCGCCATCATGCAGGCCTACCCACGACCGCATGTCCTCTACACCGCCGCCCTGCTGCACGACATTGCCAAAGGCCGTGGCGGCGATCACGCCAAAGAAGGCATCAAAGACGCACAACAATTCGCCGCCAACCACTACTACACCGAAGAAGAAAGCCACCTCCTCGCATGGCTGGTTGAAAACCACCTGCTCATGTCCACCGTTGCCCAAAAAGAAGACATCCAAGATCCCCATGTCCTCCAAGCCTTCTGCCGCCGTATTCCCACACGCGAATACCTCGACGCACTCTACCTGCTTACCATTGCCGACATCCGCGGCACCAACCCCAAACTTTGGAACACATGGCGCGCCAGCCTGCTCCAAACCCTCTACCACAGCACCGCGGCCGTTTTAAACAGCAAACACCACGATCCCGAACGCCTCCCCAACCGACGCGAACAAGCCTCGACCGACCAGCTCACGCGCGCAGCCGTTCCCCTCAAAAACCAACAAAAACTCCGCCGCATTCTCGGCAGCGCATACTACGTCCGCCATCAATCACGGGAAATCCTCTGGCACACCGCAAACCTCGCCTACGATACCCAAAGTCCGGCCGTCCGCAGCCGTATCCTTCCCCAAAGCAACAGCCTTCAAGTCATGGTGTTCATGCCCAATGGCAACCGCCTCTTCGCACGCCTCTGCCGCATCTTCAGCAGCCACCGCTTTGACATCCAAGCCGCCCGTGCCTTCATTACCGAGCACGACTACATCCTCGACACCTTTATCCTACAACTTCCCGACAATCTCCCACCCGAAGAATATCCCGACCGTCAAAGCGCACTCGAAGCCGAACTCAACAGCTTCATCCACGGCAACACCACCATCCAAAAACAAAGCGGCCGCCCGCACATCAGCCGCCGCATCCGCCACATCCCCATTCCGCCTACCGTAATCATCACCCCCGAAGAAGATTATCCTGGCTGGCACACCATAGACATCACCGCCGTCAACCGCCCCCACCTCCTCGCCGACATCGCCGAGACCTTCTTCGCACACAACATCAGCCTGCGCTACGCCAAAATCACCACCTTGGATCAGCGCATTGAGGACAGCTTCATCACCTACAGCCCATCCCTACAAGACCCGCAAACCCAAAACACCCTAAAACAGGCATTGATCGAAGTCTTGACCCCATAAAGGCCGTCTGAACATCTTAAAAACATAGGGTGAGCATTTTTTGCTCGCCCTAATCGCACCCAAAAATATAAACATCTTGAATATACCCTTTTAAAACACTCAATAAATCTAAAACTTTAAAATTCAAAACCAGACCATTTCTCTGACATAAAACTACATTCAAAAATCATAACCCATATGAATATAAGCCCAATAACAAAATTTCATTCACCTATTACTCCAAACCCTCTTCAAAAATCCTTCCTTCTAAATTTTCTCCTTATCCGTATTCAAACAAAATACGCATACAAAATAAAACCTATAAAAAACAAAAAAATAAAATCATAAAATATTAAACTCACCGATTAATCCATAAAAATACCGTCCATCCAAATCAATTAACATATTATTAAACCAAGCTTAATTTCTGACAAAAAACGTCACATGACCAAACTTGCACACACTCTCTGTCACAAAAAACACAAAACTGACAAAAAACGTCAACCATCCAAATTCCCTAAAATCCTGAAACTTTCAAACAAAACCTCACAAAATTTAAAAATTAAAAAATAATCCCAATAAAAACAAAAAACAAAAAAATAAAAAATAAATTTTTTAATCAGTTTTGCGCACTTGGCACACCGAATGCTTGTAACAACACGTCCGACAAGGCCCAAGCCTCAAAGCAGCAAGCCCGACGGAAGCTGTATATTCCTTCTTACTTATGGTTTACTCATAATACATAGTGCCAAGCACATTACGGACTTTTTACTTAAACATAATTATTCACACTTTCAAACTGGAGTTTTAAACAATGAAAGCAATCCAAAAAGGTTTCACCCTGATCGAATTGATGATCGTCATCGCGATTATCGGCATCTTGGCAGTTATCGCCCTGCCTGCATACCAAGACTACACTGCACGCGCCCAAGTTTCTGAAGCTATCTCTTTGATGGAAGGTCAAAAGTCTGCTGTTGTTGAATACTATGCCGACAAAGGTGCATGGCCTGCAAATAATGAGCAAGCAGGTATCGCAACAAACACAAGCATTCAAGGTAAATATGTTGCACAAGTAGATGTCGGAGCTAATGGTGTTATTACTGCCAAAATGAAAACTGCTGACGTAAATAACGAAATTAAAGGCAAAACCGTATCTCTTACTCCTCATGCTACTACTGCTGGTACTGGTAACGCTGCTGCAACTGCTAACGGCTCCTTTACTTGGACTTGTACATCAGATAGCAAAAATGGCGGTATTGAGAGCAAATTCTTACCTTCTTCTTGCCGTTAATAATTTGTTACCAACAAATTTAAAAGCTTAAAGAGCAAATCCCATAAATATAATTATGGGATTTGCTTTATAAAATAAAAATAAGAAAACGACATACTCAAAAAATGAAAAAACTACGCAAAGCCCAAACCGGCTTTAGCCTGATTGAGTTGATGATTGTTATCGGCATTATCGGCATATTGGCAGTAGCAGCTCTTCCTGCATACCAAAACTATGTTGCTAGAGCACAAGTAGCAGAAGGCATCATGCTGGCAGGCAGCATGAAAAGCTACGTCGAAGAAGCCTATGCGGATAAAGGCAGCTTGCCGCTTAACCTCAATATCAAGCAACTCGCTTCAGACGACAATAAAGTCGGTAACTATGTAAAGATTGTCCGTATTGAGGATAACGGCACCATTGTTGCCGCCATCGGTAATCAAGCCGCTGTACCTGTGAAGAATACCGAAATCCACCTGACACCAAGTTTTGCACAAACAGGTAATACCAAAGGTACAACAGTTTGGTCTTGCGGTGGCACCATGGATACATACTTCCTTCCTGTATCCTGCAAACAAAGCTTGTAAGCTTATTTCCCAAAACACAAAAATACATTGCGAAGAACCCCCCCCCAAACAAAGCCAAATACAAACGCGGAAAACGAACAAATCAAAAGAACAAAACTCTCCAAAACAAGGTCATTAAGAGCCTGAATCATCACATTACGAAAATAAATGCCGTCTGAAATTCATTTTCAGACGGCCTCTTTATACCTAATCACAATATGACATAAAACTTTGATCTTGATTAGTTTCAGACGGCCTTCATCTTTTCACAACTACATAATACAAATTCGCAACACTCCTTATAAGACAATTTGTCGCCTATCTGAACTCAATATATAATTTAACCATACAAGTCTTTATTTTTAAGCATTTTTCATTTTTAAAACATACATTGTCTACATTGGGAGAACTATCATGCCTCATCTAAACTTGGATAAAACGGATTTAAAGATTCTGCAGGTTTTGCAGGAAAACGGGCGGTTGAGCAATGTTGAGCTTTCTGAAAAGGTGGCGCTCTCCCCTTCCCCCTGTCTGCGCCGTCTCAAACAGCTTGAAGATGCGGGCATTATTCAAAAATACGCGGCCCAGCTTTCTCCCGTATCTTTGGGCTTGGGTTTGCAGGCTTTTATCCGTGTATCGATTAGCAAGGCAAAAGATGCGCGCGAGGATTTTTCCGAATCTGTCCGCGCTTGGCCGGAAGTATTGAGCTGCTTTGCTTTAACGGGCGAAACCGACTATCTGCTCCATGCCTTTTTTACCGATATGAACGCGTTTTCCCATTTTGTTTTGGACACGCTGCTTTCACACCACGGCGTACAAGATGCGCAATCGAGTTTTGTGTTGAAAGAAATTAAAAACACGACCGCTCTGCCTTTGGTTCATTTGGTTCAGGATTAATGATTTGAAACTGATAAAGGCCGTCTGTTGTTCAGACGGCCTTTTAAATTCCAATGGTTTGCTTTCACGCCCATACACTTGTATACTTTTTAAGAATAATTCACATAAGCTTTTACTATGACTGACACCGCCCATCTCGATACCAATACTGTTTCAGAACATACCAAACAATGGCTGGAAAAAGCCGTTATCGGGCTGAATCTTTGCCCGTTTGCCAAAGCGCCGCACGTTAAAAACCTGGTTCGCATCGTTGTCAGCGAAGCCCGTCATTTAGACGGCTTCCTTGAGGACTTGGATCGTGAATTGCAGCTTCTGGGCAATACGCCCGCTTCAGAATTGGAAACCACTTTACTGGTTCATCCAACGCTATTCCCTGATTTTGAAACCTTCAACCAAATGCTGGAAATTGCCGACGATGCGGTTGTAGAAAACGAATTGGAAGGCATTGTCCAAATTGCGCCGTTCCATCCCGATTTTCAATTTGAAGGCACAGAAGCCGACGACATCAGCAACTACACCAACCGCTCGCCCTACCCGACCTTGCATCTGATTCGTGAAGACAGTATTGCCAAAGCGGCTGAAGCATTTCCCGATGCCTCGGCAATTTTCGACCGCAATATCGCACTGCTGGAAAAAATGGGGCATGAGGGCTGGGATAAGTTAGACATTCCACGTTGTCCATTTCCACATCACAAGCCATCTGAAAACAAATAATTGGTGATGGGAAGATGGTTCGCTATTTATTGATTTTTTGCGGCGCATTGTCGCTCGTCTTGGGCATTATCGGCATTTTCCTGCCATTACTGCCGACTACGCCTTTCATTTTATTGACCGCCGCCTGCTGGGCAAAAGCTTCTCCGCGCTTTCACAATTGGCTGTATCATCACCGCCACTTTGGTCCGATCATACAAAACTGGGAAAACAACGGCGCTGTGCCACGCAAGGCAAAGTTCTTCGCTATCGGCATGATGGCCATTTCTTGCCTTTTTATGTTTTGGCAATTTCCAGAACGCTGGTGGATTGGTGCCGTTTCATCAATCTTCTGTAGCTGCGTGGCAGTGTGGATGTGGTTACGGCCGGAGGCATAAAATAAAACAGGTGGGCATTTTCGCTTACCTGTTTTTTATTTTCATACCCAATTTATCCATCAAAACAATCAGTAAGAACCAAAACACCCTATTCGACCCTCATTTTTCAGACGGCCTCCATTTATTCAATTAAATGTAAATTTTAGCTAAAATTAATTCAAAGTATTTTTTCGATAGCATTATTTCCGATATTTCAAACTCCTGTTTCAAAACCATTTTTTTACTACCTCCAACTATTCTACTCATTTTGATTCCTTTATTTGTATCAACATTTCTTTTGATTCCAACACTCTAAACCGTCCCTTAACACTTGCTTTGCGTTATACTTTCCCCTGACACAACCGCGCAGTTCGTCTGGATATTTTCAGACGGCCTGAATATTTCACCGCCGTGCTTTCTCAACGAAGTTCCTCACGGTGCAACAGAATAAAAAGGAAATACTATGCGCTCTCTCTCATTTTTACTGCTTCTTGCCGCCTTTCCTGCTGCGGCATCCGATTTTGACGGCTCATCCGCAAGCCTGCTTTGGGGTCTGCCGTTTGCACTGATTCTCTTGTCCATTGCACTCGGACCTCTGTTTTTCTCCCATATTTGGCACCACCACTTCGGCAAAATTACAGCGTTTTGGACGCTGCTGTTTTTAACGCCGTTTATCATCACCTTTGGTTTCGGAGCCGGCGTACATACCGTTGCCCATGCGTTGGTTGAAGAATATATCCCCTTTATCCTGCTGCTTTTAGCGCTCTATACCATTTCAGGCGGTATTTTTGTCAGCGGCGATTTGCACGGCTCACCTAAATTGAATACAACCCTGTTGGCAGTCGGCACGGCTTTGTCTTCCATCATGGGGACAACAGGCGCGGCGATGTTGATGATTCGTCCGCTTTTGAAAGCCAACCATAAACGCCACTACCGCGTTCACATCGTGATTTTCTTCATTTTCTTGGTAGCAAATATCGGCGGCGGTCTGACTCCTTTAGGTGATCCTCCGCTGTTCTTAGGATTCCTGAAAGGCGTAGATTTCATGTGGACGGTCAAACACATGCTGATGCCTGTATTAATCAGTTCTGTGATTTTGCTAGCCGTTTTCTACATCATCGACAGCCAACACTTCAACCGTGAACAAAGCGAGCACCTTGCTCCCGCTCCTTCCGATAAAGAAGAAAAAATCAAAATTTACGGCAAATGGAATTTCCTGTTACTGGCCGGCGTAGTCGGTGCGGTTTTGCTGTCCGGTTTGTGGAAACCAAATCATCCGGGCTTTGAAATCTTGGGCAGCCATTACGCTTTGCAAAACCTGATGCGCGATGGCATTTTGCTGGCTTTGACCGCCGTATCTTGGATTATCACGCCCAAACAGGTACGCGCAGGCAATGAGTTCAACTTCGAGCCGATTGCCGAAGTGGGCAAACTGTTTTTGGGTATTTTCATTACCATTTCGCCTGTTTTGGCGATTTTGAAAGCCGGCGAAACAGGTGCATTGGCTTCCGTTGTTTCTTTGGTTCACGACGCAGCAGGCAATCCGATTAATGTGATGTATTTCTGGATGAGCGGCATTTTGTCGGCATTCTTGGATAACGCGCCGACTTATTTGGTGTTCTTCAATATGGCCGGTGGCGATGCCCAAGCCTTGATGACAGGCCACCTATTCCATTCATTGCTGGCAGTATCCATGGGTTCCGTATTTATGGGCGCGCTCACTTATATCGGTAATGCGCCGAACTTCATGGTCAAAGCCATTGCCGAACAACGCGGCGTACCGATGCCTTCCTTCTTCGGCTATATGGCATGGTCGGTAATTGTATTGGTACCGCTGTTTGCCCTGCATACGATGATTTTCTTCGTTTGGCAGCTCTTTTAAACTTAAAGGCCGTCTGAAACTCAGACGGCCTTTTTTATTTTCAGCTATATCATCAAATATAGCGTTTAAATATCAAACAGTTAAAAATTATTTCCCTTAACATTCGATTACACATTCCTACTTTTTTCCCACTTTTCCCGTAAAAATAAGCGTAAAACTGACATAAAACAGCCTATACCTGATAAAATCTAAAGCTTTGTTGTTTGCGTTTATTCGTTGTTTTTATAGCAAACCTCTGCTTTTTTCAGACGGCCCATCCTTTGTTTCAAAGCATTACATGCCGTCTGAAAAAACAATCCGACATCCGAATCTCAACCCACCAAAAAGTAACGCATCCTTATGATTAAGATAAAAAAAGGCTTAGACCTGCCTATCGCAGGCAGACCGGAGCAAGTCATTTATGACGGCCCGGCCATTACCGAAGTCGCGTTGCTTGGCGAAGAATATGTCGGCATGCGCCCCTCGATGAAAATCAAGGAAGGCGAAGCCGTCAAAAAAGGCCAAGTGCTGTTTGAAGACAAAAAGAATCCGGGCGTAGTATTTACCGCTCCGGCTTCAGGCAAAATCGCCGCGATTCACCGTGGCGAAAAGCGCGTACTTCAGTCAGTCGTGATTGCCGTTGAAGGCAACGACGAAATCGAGTTCGAACGCTATGCACCTGAAGCGCTGGCAAAATTGAGCAGCGAAGAAGTACGCCGCAACCTGATTCAATCCGGTTTGTGGACTGCGCTGCGCACCCGTCCGTTCAGCAAAATCCCTGCCGTCGATGCCGAGCCGTTCGCCATCTTCGTCAATGCGATGGACACCAATCCGCTGGCTGCCGACCCTACGGTCATTATCAAAGAAGCCGCCGAAGATTTCAAACGCGGCCTGTTGGTATTAAGCCGCCTGACCGAGCGTAAAATCCATGTGTGTAAAGCAGCCGGCGCAGATGTGCCGTCTGAAAACGCTGCCAACATCGAAACACATGAATTTGGCGGTCCGCACCCTGCCGGTTTGAGTGGCACGCACATTCATTTCATCGAGCCAGTCGGTGCGAACAAAACCGTTTGGACCATCAATTATCAAGATGTGATTGCCATTGGCCGTTTGTTTGCAACAGGCCGTCTGAACACCGAGTGCGTGATTGCCTTGGGTGGCTCTCAAGTCAACAAACCGCGTCTCTTGCGTACCGTTTTGGGTGCGAAAGTATCACAAATTACTGCGGGCGAATTGGTTGACGCAGACAACCGCATGATTTCCGGCTCGGTATTGAACGGCGCGATTGCACAAGGCGCGCACGATTACCTCGGCCGCTACCACAATCAGATTTCCGTTATCGAAGAAGGCCGCAGCAAAGAGCTGTTCGGCTGGGTTGCGCCACAACCGGACAAATACTCCATCACGCGCACAACCCTCGGCCATTTCCTGAAAAACAAACTCTTCAAGTTCAACACAGCCGTCAACGGCGGCGACCGCGCCATGGTACCGATCGGCACTTACGAGCGCGTAATGCCCTTGGATATCCTGCCTACCCTGCTCCTGCGCGATTTAATCGTCGGCGATACTGACAGCGCTCAGGCACTGGGTTGCTTGGAATTGGACGAAGAAGACCTCGCTTTGTGCAGCTTCGTCTGCCCGGGCAAATACGAATACGGCCCGCTGTTGCGCAAGGTGCTGGAAACCATTGAGAAGGAAGGCTGATTATGGGCTTGAAACATTTTCTTGAAAAAATCGAACCGCACTTCCTGCCGGGCGGCAAACATGAAAAATGGTATGCCCTCTACGAAGCTGCAGCGACGATTTTCTATACATCCGGCGCGGTAACGCGCAAAGCGGCGCACGTCCGCGATGCACTCGACTCCAAGCGCATGATGATTTTGGTGTGGCTGGCTTTGTTCCCTGCCATGTTCTACGGTATGTACAACGTCGGCGCACAGGCATTCGGTGCGTTAACGCCTGATTTGCTGCAACAAAATATCGCCAACAACTGGCACTACGCCCTTGCCAACGCTTTGGGCATCAATATGTCGTCTGAAGCGGGTGTGTTGGGCAAAATGCTGTTCGGCGCGATTTTCTTCCTGCCGATTTACGCGACTGTATTTGTTGTGGGCGGCTTCTGGGAAGTTTTGTTCGCATCCGTACGCAAACACGAAATCAACGAAGGTTTCTTCGTGACTTCGATTCTGTTTGCTTTGATCGTTCCCCCTACCCTGCCTTTGTGGCAAGCGGCTTTGGGTATTTCTTTCGGCGTTGTGGTTGCGAAAGAAGTATTCGGCGGTACAGGTAAAAACTTCATGAACCCTGCTCTTGCAGGTCGTGCGTTCCTGTTCTTCGCCTACCCTGCCAACATTACCGGCGATACCATTTGGACTGCGGTTGACGGCTATTCAGGTGCCACTGCTTTGGCGCAATGGGCGGCACACGGTGCAGACGGCCTGAAAAACGCTGTAACCGGTCAAACCATTTCTTGGATGGATGCGTTTATCGGTAACGTACCCGGCTCAATCGGCGAAGTATCCACTTTGGCGCTTTTAATCGGCGGCGCTTTTATCGTGTTCACCCGTATTGCCTCTTGGCGCATTATCGCCGGCGTGATGATCGGTATGATTGCCATGTCTTCTCTGTTTAACTTCATCGGTTCGGACACCAACGCCATGTTCTCCATGCCTTGGTATTGGCACTTGGTGGTCGGCGGCTTCGCCATCGGTATGCTGTTTATGGCGACCGACCCTGTTTCCGCTTCCTTTACCAATGTTGGCAAATGGTGGTACGGCGCGCTTATCGGTGTGATGTGCGTGTTGATCCGCGTGGTCAACCCTGCTTACCCCGAAGGCATGATGTTGGCGATTCTGTTTGCCAACCTGTTTGCCCCAATTTTCGACTATTTCGTCGCACAAGCGAACATCAAACGCAGAAAGGCGCGCAGCAATGGCTAAGAAATTCGATAAAGACAGCTTCAGTGGCACGCTGATTGTGGTATTGGTTGTCAGCCTGATTTGTTCCATCATCGTTGCTGGTGCGGTCGTCGGCTTGAAACCTATCCAAGAGAAACAAAAGCTCCAAGACAAACAAGGCTATATCTTAAGCGTAGCCGGTTTGATGGATAAAAACACCGACATCAGCAAAACCTTTGCCGAACGTATCGAGCAACGCGTTGTCGATTTGGCAACAGGCGAATACGTGAAAGACGCGCCGAAAGACTTCAGCGCGCGCATCGCAGGCAAAGACCCTGCCCAAAGCATCCAAATCAAACCCGAAGACGATTTGGCCGGCATCAAAAGCCGTGCCAAATACACTGAGGTTTACTTGGTAAAAGGCGAAGACGGCAAAGTCAGCCAAATCATCCTGCCTATGCACGGTAACGGCTTGTGGTCTGTCATGTACGGTTTTGTCGCCATTCAACCCGACGGCAATACCATCAACGGCATCACCTACTACGACCAAGGTGAAACTCCGGGTTTGGGCGGCGAAATCGGCAATCCGTTGTGGCAACAAAAATTCGTCGGCAAAAAACTGTTTGACGAACAAGGCAAACTCGCCCTGCATGTTGGCAAAGGCGCAAGTTCGGACAAAGAACACGGCGTAGATGCCCTCTCCGGCGCATCGCTGACATCTAAAGGCGTGCAAGGTTCGTTCGCCTACTGGTTCGGCGAAAACGGCTATATCCCCTACCTGAACAAATTGAAATCAGCAGGAGCACAATAATGGCTGACATGAAACGCTTGAAATATTTGATGTTTTCACCCTTTATCGACAACAACCCGATTGCCTTGCAGGTTTTGGGTATTTGTTCGGCTTTGGCGGTTACCACCAAACTTCAGACGGCCATCGTAATGGGTATTTCCGTAGCTTTGGTAACCGGTTTTTCCAGCTTCTTCATTTCTTTGGTACGCAACTATATCCCTAACAGCATCCGTATTATTGTGCAAATGGCGATTGTTGCTTCCTTGGTAACGCTGGTTGACCAACTGCTCCAAGCCTTTGCTTATGAGCTGTCCAAACAGCTGTCCGTATTCGTCGGCCTAATTATTACCAACTGTATCGTAATGGGCCGTGCCGAAGCATTCGCAATGAAAGAGCCGCCGCTGGAAAGCTTGGTTGACGGTATCGGCAACGGCGCAGGTTACGGCATGATGTTGATCATCATCGCAACCATCCGCGAACTGATCGGCTCTGGCAAGCTCTTTGGCTACACCATTTTCCAAACCGTACAAGATGGCGGCTGGTATCAAACCAACGGCTTGTTCCTGCTCGCCCCTAGCGCGTTCTTCATCATCGGCTTCTTGGTATGGGGTCTGCGCACTTGGAAACCTGAACAGGCGGAGAAATAACACATGGAACATTACTTAAGCCTCTTTGTAAAATCCGTCTTTCTGGAAAACATGGCACTTTCCTTCTTCTTGGGGATGTGTACGTTTTTGGCGGTATCTAAAAAAGTATCCACTGCATTCGGTTTGGGCGTTGCCGTAACTTTCGTACTCGGCCTGTCCGTCCCAGCCAACCAACTTGTTTACTCGCTGTTGAAAGACGGTGCGCTGGTTGAAGGCGTAGACCTGACCTTCCTGAAATTCATCACCTTCATCGGCGTGATTGCTGCTTTGGTGCAGATTTTGGAAATGTTCTTGGATAAATTCGTCCCTGCCCTCTACAACGCATTGGGTATCTACCTGCCTCTGATTACCGTAAACTGCGCGATTTTCGGTGCCGTATCATTTATGGCGCAACGCGAATACAACTTCGGCGAGTCCGTTGTATATGGTTTCGGTGCAGGTCTGGGCTGGCTTTTGGCTATTGTCGCTTTGGCGGGCATTACCGAAAAAATGAAATATTCGGATGTCCCTAAAGGCCTCAAAGGCTTGGGCATTACCTTTATCGCTGCTGGCCTGATGGCAATGGCGTTTATGTCGTTCTCCGGCATCCAGTTATAAGAAAGGAATCGGCATGGAGATTATTTTAGGTATCGTGATGTTCACCCTCATCGTCTTGGTGTTGGCACTGATGATTCTGTTTGCCAAATCCAAGTTGGTGAGCGAAGGCGACATCACCATCAAAGTCAATAACGAAAAAGAGCTGACGATGCCTGCCGGCGGCAAACTGCTGGGTGCGCTTGCCAGCCAAGGCATCTTCGTTCCTTCCGCCTGCGGTGGCGGCGGCTCATGCGGTCAGTGCCGCGTTGTCGTGAAAAGCGGCGGTGGCGACATTCTGCCAACTGAGTTGTCCCACATCAGCAAACGCGAAGCGCGCGAAGGCTGCCGCCTGTCTTGTCAGGTCAACGTTAAAACCGACATGGACATCGAAGTACCGGAAGAAGTGTTCGGTGTGAAAAAATGGGAATGCACCGTCATCTCCAATGACAACAAAGCAACGTTCATTAAAGAACTCAAGCTTGCCATTCCTGAAGGTGAAGAAGTTCCTTTCCGCGCCGGCGGCTACATCCAAATTGAAGCTCCTCCTCATACTGTCGCCTACAAAGACTTCGACATTCCTAAGGAATACCACGAAGACTGGGACAAATACAATCTGTGGCAATATGTTTCCAAAGTGGACGAGCCGATTTTGCGCGCTTACTCCATGGCTTCATATCCAGAAGAAAAAGGCATCATCATGCTGAACGTGCGTATCGCCACGCCGCCTCCGCGCGTACCCGATGCGCCTCCGGGACAAATGTCGTCCTACATCTGGTCGCTTAAACCCGGCGACAAAGTAACCATCTCCGGCCCGTTTGGCGAATTCTTCGCCAAAGACACCGATGCCGAAATGGTATTTATCGGCGGTGGTGCGGGTATGGCTCCGATGCGTTCCCACATTTTCGACCAGCTGAAACGTTTGAACTCCAAACGTAAGATTACCTTCTGGTATGGTGCACGTTCTAAACGCGAGATGTTCTATGTTGAAGACTTCGACCAACTCGCAGCAGAATTCCCGAACTTCACATGGCACGTCGCCCTGTCCGACCCATTGCCTGAAGACAACTGGGACGGTTACACAGGCTTCATTCACAACGTGGTTTACGAAAACCACCTGAAAAACCATGAAGCACCTGAAGACTGCGAATTCTACATGTGCGGCCCTCCGATCATGAACCAGTCCGTGATCAAAATGCTCAAAGATTTGGGCGTGGAAGACGAAAACATCCTCTTGGACGATTTCGGTGGTTAACAGACAAAAAGGAAGAAACTTCGGTTTCTTCCTTTTTTATTGCCAGGCCGTCTGAAAACCATACTTTCAGACGGCCTGAACCTTTCTTTTACGATACAATAAAGGCTTCAAAAAATAATCCGCAAATCCCTTATGCTGTTTCTTTCCAATTCGTTTTACCGTCCGATAATCGGTTGTACCGTTGCCATCGTTTCCGCACTCACGCTCTCTGCCTGCCAACCTGAAAAACAACAAACCATCACCCTGCAAGGCGAGACCATGGGCACGACCTATACCGTCAAATATCTTTCAGACGGCCAAGACAAACTCCCCTCCCCTGCCGAAATACAAAAACGCATTGATGACGCGCTTAAAGAAGTCAATCGGCAAATGTCTACTTACCAGACTGATTCCGAAATCAGCCAATTCAACCAGCTGCGTACCGTCAATCAGGCCATGCCCATTTCCCAAGACTTTGCCTATGTAACCGGCGAAGCCTTGCGTTTAAACAAACTGACGCACGGCGCACTGGACGTAACCGTCGGTCCTTTGGTCAACCTTTGGGGATTCGGCCCGCAAAAAGAAATTACACACGAACCGACTGCACAAGAAATCCAACATGCTTCAGAAATGGTCGGTACGGACAAACTCAAACTTTCCCAAAACGGACAGCAGCCTACACTGGCGAAAACCCATCCCGAAGTCTATTTAGACCTATCCTCCATCGCCAAAGGCTTTGGCGTGGATAAAACTGCCGCCGAACTTGAAAAACTCAATATCGGCAATTATTTGGTAGAAATCGGAGGCGAGTTACATGGCAAAGGCCACAATGCGCAAGGCAACCCTTGGCGTATCGGCATCGAGCAGCCCAATATCGTTCAAGGCGGCGCCACACAAATCACCATTCCATTGGACAATAAATCACTGGCCACATCCGGCGACTACCGCATTTTCCATGTCGATAAGTCAGGCCGCCGCCTTTCCCATATCATCAACCCTAAAACCAAACAACCCATCAGCCACAACCTTGCTTCCATCAGCGTAGTAGCAGAAAACGCCACACTTGCAGACGGCCTTTCCACCGGATTGTTCGTTCTCGGAGAAACTGAAGCACTTAAACTTGCCGAGCAAGAAAATCTCGCCGTTTTCCTTATCATCCGGACCCCGCAAGGCGGCTACCATACTAAAATGTCCAGCGCATTCAAGAAATTATTAAACTAATCTTCAGGAATACACACATGAAAACCCTCCTCCTTACTTTCGGCATTTTTATCATTGTCATCCTCGGTATGGCAGTCGGCTATATCTTCTCCAAACGCACCATTAAAGGCAGCTGCGGCGGCATTTCCTCTCTCGGCATGAAGAAAATGTGTGATTGCGACACGCCATGCGATACCTTGCAAAAAGAGCTGGATAAAAAACAACATTCCGACAACCAAGGCATCAAGGTCGATCATTAAGTCGTTGTTGAATGTTTATTAGTGATGTAAGGATGCTTATCCCCTATCAGGCCGTCTGAAAAATAAAAGAGCGTAATCCCAATGGATACACGCTCTTTTATTTTGCCTCTTCCAAAGCAATCCAACCATCTTGCACACCCGTTTAAAACAAAACACTCCAAACCAATCGAGAAAAAAGAAAAGCTCCTGAAAAACAGGAGCTTTTTCTTGGAAGAAACCGGATTATTTCAATTTAGTTTCTTTGTAAATAACGTGTTTACGGGCTACTGGGTCAAATTTTTTGATTTCCAGTTTGCCAGGCATCGTACGTTTGTTTTTAGTAGTTGTGTAGAAGTGACCAGTACCAGCACTGGACTCCAGTTTGATTTTATCGCGCATTGCAGTAATCCTTAATTAATGGTGTTTAAATTAAGCTTCGCCGCGAGCACGCAAATCAGCCAATACGACATCAATGCCTACTTTATCGATGGTGCGCAATGCAGCGTTAGAAACGCGCAGGCGAACCCAGCGGTTTTCACTTTCTACCCAGAAACGACGTGATTGCAAGTTAGGCAAAAAACGACGTTTGGTTTTGTTGTTGGCGTGTGATACGTTATTGCCAGACATCGGGCGCTTACCGGTCACTTTGCAAACTCGTGCCATGGTTAGTCTCCAAACTTCTAAAATAGTAAAACGCGATTTATACCACGAAATCCGCCTTCAGTTCAAGTCGTTTGCTGAAAAAACGGGATTTGTGGAAATAAATCTTCTCAATATGTTGCATCTGCGAAACGGTATTCCGCAAAGCCTTAACTTTTCAATTATAACGGATTTCTTTAAAAAAATCATCTGTCGTTTGCGTGGTCGGCGAAATAAACAGGCCGTCTGAACATTTCAGACGGCCTGTTTATCATCATGCTTTTTTCTTCAACGCCGCATTCAAAATACAGCCGAGTATAAAGCAGGCTAAAGAGGGAACAACCCACCCTAAACCGATATTGTAAAACGGCAATGCGCGCTCGATGGCAGCTGCGGTATCGGCATCAAATCCAAACGCGGCCTTATAGGCATCGAGCAAGCCGACCATAAGGGCCGCCATCATGGTACAGAAATAGACAATACGGCCGCCACCAAACAGTTTATCTGTCAAAGCCAGCAAAATGATGACGATAGTCAGCGGATACAACAGCATCAACATAGGGATGGAAAACTGCAAAATCGCTGACAGGCCTTTGTTGGCCAACAGGATAGACACCACTGTATTCAGTATCACAAAAACTTTATAAGAAATACCCGGGCAAAGACGGTTGAAATATTCGGCGCATGAAGTAATCAAGCCAACCGCCGTACTCAGACAGGCAAGCAGCACCATGACACCAAGCAACACAATACCGGCCGTACCGAAATAGTGCTGTGCGGTTTTAGACAAAACCGACGCGCCGTTTTCCTGCAAACCGATACCGGCCACACCTGTCGCACCCATATAGCCGATAAACAGGTAAACCACTGCCAAACAAGAAGCCGCCAACACACCGGAAATCGTCGTGGTCTTCAGCAAGTCCGCACGGTTGTCCACGCCCATGGCGCGAACGGCATCGATGACGATAATGGCAAACACCAGCGAAGCTAGCGCGTCCATGGTGCCATAGCCTTCCAAAATGCCTTTAACCAACGGATGAGTGGCAAAATCGCCTTGCGCCGCCTGCGGCACGCCCATTGGATTAATGGCGGCATAGCCGACCAATATCGCAATTGACAGCAACAAAACAGGCGTGAGGATTTTACCGATACGGTCAACCAGCTTCCCCGGGGAAATCGACAGCCAATAAGTCATGCCGAAAAACACCAGGCTGAACACGGCCAATGCGATGTTTTTCCAAGATTCATCAATGAAAGGGGAAATCGCGGTTTCAAAAGACACTGTCGCCGTACGCGGCATGGCAAACAGAGGGCCGATTGCCAGATAGAGCGCGGTGGCAAAAGTCACGCCGTGCCAAGGCGCAACACGGGAAGCCAATGCCTCCACATCGCGCGAGCCGGAATAGCCGACGGCAATCACGCCCAATAATGGCAAACCTGCGCCCGTCAGCAAAAAGCCAAACATGGCCGAAAGCCAGTTTTCACCGGCCTGCTGCCCTAAAAAAGCAGGAAAAATCAGATTCCCCGCCCCAAAAAACAGGGCAAACAACATTAAGCCCACTGCCCATAAAGAAGCTTTGTTGTGACTTGTCGTCGAATCCATTTTAGTTCTCTTTTTTCAAATTCTCATTATCGGTTTCATCGGCTTCAAGGCCGTCTGAAAGCATTTCAGCTTCGTTTGTTTCCAAACCGTCTTTCAGGCTGATTTCGATTTCACCATAATTTTCAGGCTGCACGATACGCACCAAGCCTTCTTTAGCCAATTCCAGCAATGCAATAAAATTGACTACCACATATGTCGCGCCCTGCTCCGGCTTAAACAAATCGCTGAACTTGCTGATACCGCTTTCATTCAAACGGCGCAAAATTGCCGTCATCTGCGCGCGCACGGAAATGGTTTCCCGCACCACTTCATGACTGCGCGTATGCTTGGCACGCGACAAAATACCCAACCAAGCCTGCGTCAAATCGGCAACGTACACTTCCGGCAACTTCGCTTCGACCGCAATTTCCAGCGGCAAATACGCCCAAGCAAAATCACGTCCGGCACGCGGCAACGCGTCCAAGCCCTGAGCCGCCAGCTTCATCTGTTCGTAAGCCAACAGACGGCGCACCAATTCGGCACGCGGATCCGCCTCTTCATCCTCAACTTCTTCAGGACGCGGCAGAAGCAGGCGCGATTTAATTTCAATCAGCATCGCCGCCATCAGCAGGTATTCCGCTGCCAAATCAAACTGATATGCTTCCATTTGGGCAATATAGTGCAGATACTGCTCGGTAATCTTCACCATAGGAATATCGAGGACATCGATATTTTGCTTGCGAATAAGGTACAGCAGCAAATCCAACGGCCCTTGGAAGCTGCTCAATACCACCTTCAACGCATCAGGCGGAATAAACAAATCCTGCGGCACATCGGTAACAGGCTGACCGAACACCCACGCAACGGTATGTTCAGACGGCGTTGCAGCAGTAGAAGAAATAAGGTGTTCTGAAGACATGGTTAAAGGGTCTTTTTCTTTTTAAGTTTAGTAAGAAGTTTCATCAATAAAAGGCCGTCTGAAACAAGGACAAGCCGTTTTTAATATAAAAATCAGCGGTTTTTACGATTGATTTGCAAAGAAACAATGGCGACGGCAAAGGTCTGCGCCAAGGCCATACCCAACAGCGGCAGGCTGGCGAAAACTGAACCCGTCAGTACCGAACCGATATCTCGGGACAACACAAAACCATCCCTCGCAAGCATCGCCACCATCAAAGCCAACAGCAGCAAACTTTCGCAGCCGACCAAAAGCCAAATCATTTTAACCGAACGGCGTTTGCGCCATTTCATGATACCGGCGTGCAAAAAGCTGAATATCACGACGGACAGACACGGATAAAGAAAAGTGGTGAATGGACGGGTATAACCGCTTTGCACACACAAATAATCGCCGGGCAACGTATTGCATTCCATCACATCGAGAAACATCGGATCGACGGCATACATCAATACGCCGAACCATACCGCATAAATCAGACTGGCAATAAAGTAGGCTTTAAAAAATCGGCTCTTACCCATTTCCTACCCCTCACTTCCGCCCTGCGATATGCTCCACCGCCGCCTGCGCACAATACAACCCAAACGAAGCCGTCACCAGCATACTCGCGCCATAGCCCGCGCAGGACAAACCTTGCGGCGCGGCATCGGTCGAACACGCTTCGCCGGATTGCGGCGGCGTAATATTCTCGGTTGAATAAACGCAAGGCACGCGCATTTTTTCTTTGGTATCGCGGCTGAAGCCGTAGCGTTTGCGCAAGGTGTAGCGCAAGTTGGAAAGCAGCGGATCGTGGGTAACGCGGCTCAAATCGGCGGTTTGAATCAACGCCGGATTCTTCTGTCCGCCCGCGCCGCCGCTGATAATAAACGGTTGTTTATGTTGCACGAAATACGCCGCCATCGCCGCTTTGACACGGATTTGGTCGATGGCGTCGATGACGAAGTCAAAAGGCCGTCTGAAAAGCTCGTCCAGATTATCTTCCGTCACAAAATCTTCGATTTCCGTCACTTCGCATTGCGGATTGATTTGGGCAATGCGTTCGCGCAAAGCGGTAACTTTTGCCTTACCGAAATCATCGGTCAAAGCGTGCAACTGGCGGTTGACATTGGATTCGGCAACATTGTCCAAATCAATCAGCGTTAAACGACCGATGCCGCTCCTCGCCAACGCCTCCACCGCCCACGAGCCGACGCCGCCGACGCCGACCACGCACACATGCGCACGCGAAAAGCGCGCCAGCGCTTCGTCTCCGTAAAGTCTGGCAATACCGCCAAAGCGGCGCGAAGAAAGAAAAGCAGCGTCCTGCATAAGCAACCTTGTGATATATCAATAAATTAATGAAAAACGCGACAGGCGATTCGGACAGACATTATACTTGAAAGCAGATGGGCTGTTGTACCTGCCCGAAAGAGTTTATAATCGTTTCACATTCAGACAAGTTCTGATTTCATATTAAACGAAAGTGCCGCTACTCGGCGCAAAAGGAGAATGAATATGTACAAACATCTGGTTGTAGCCGTTGACGGTAGCGAGACCTCCCTCAATGCATTGAAACATGCCGCCGAACTGGCAAGCCTCAACAAAGCCCAACTGACTTTGGTTCACGTTGCCAACCCTGCAGAATACATGGCTTTGGCTCCTGAATTCCTGCAACACGAAAGCTACGAAGCCGCCGCAGTGGCTCAAGGTAACGAAGTTTTGGATTTCGCAGAAAAAACAGCGCGTGAAAGCGGCGTTGAAAACATCGTGAAACACCTGTTGGTTGCCAACAAAGGCGCGCGCGAAATGGCGCAAGACTTGGTTGACTACGCCGACAACAACGGCGCAGACCTGTTGGTACTCGGCACACACGGCCGCACCGGCCTGATGCACCTGCTGATGGGCAGCTTCGCCGAGACCGTAATGCGTCAAAGCCACCTGCCTCTGCTGATTATCCGCAGCAAAGCTGAAGAAGCATAATCAAGCATTTATTTAAAATAGCGAAAGGCCGTCTGAATATTTTTCAGACGGCCTTTTTTCATTTTCACATGACAACTTCAGCTTTTATTTTGCCATTTCTTTGAACACTTCGTGTGCCACAGCAATGGTTTCGTCAATCAGCTCAGGCGTATGCGCGGCGGAAACAAAACCGGCTTCGTAAGCTGACGGGCCGAATGCGACATTGCGGTCGAGCATACCGTGGAAGAAATGTTTGAAACCGTCGATATTGGAACGCGCCATGTCGGCATAGTTTTGCGGCGTATGGCTGGCAAAATACAAACCAAACATACCGCCCACGCTGTCCGCCGTAAATTCAACGCCATGCGCTTTAGCCGCGTCGGCAATACCGTTGGCGAGGCGTTGGGTCAGGGCAGTCAGGTTTTCATAGAAGCCTTCGCGCTGAATGATTTCCAGCGTTTTCAAACCGGCCGCAACCGCAATCGGATTACCGGACAATGTGCCTGCCTGATACACGCCGCCCAACGGGGAAATACATTCCATAATGTCTTTACGGCCACCGAACGCCGCCAAAGGCATACCGCCGCCGATCACTTTGCCCATGGTGGTCAAATCAGGCTTGATGCCGTGCAAAGATTGCGCACCGCCCAGCGCCACGCGGAAACCGGTCATCACTTCGTCGTAAATCAACACGGCACCGTGTTTTTCAGTCAATTCGCGCAAGGCTTTGACAAAGGCTTCAGACGGCCTAACCAGATTCATATTGCCGACAAAAGGCTCCAAAATCACACAGGCAATGTCATTGCCGCTTTGGGCAAAGGCTTCTTCCAGTTGGGCGATATTGTTGTATTCGAGTACCAAAGTGTGTTTGGTAAAGTCGGCAGGCACACCGGCGGAAGAAGGGTTGCCAAACGTCAGCAGACCGCTGCCTGCTTTCACCAACAGGCTGTCGGAATGGCCGTGGTAGCAGCCTTCAAACTTGATGATTTTGTCGCGTCCGGTAAAACCGCGTGCCAGACGGATGGCGGTCATCGTTGCTTCCGTGCCGGAGCTGACAAGGCGCAGCTGCTCGACGGACGGCATGATTTTAGCGATTTCTTCGGCAATGACAATTTCGCCTTCAGTCGGCGCACCAAACGACAAACCGCCCAATGCTGCTTCGCGCACGGCTTCAATGACTTCGGGATGGGCATGGCCGACAATCGCAGGGCCCCAAGAGCCGACATAGTCGGTATAACGCGTGCCGTTTTCGTCCCAAACATACGCGCCTTCTGCCTTTTTGATAAAGCGCGGTACGCCGCCGACGCTGCCGAATGCGCGCACAGGAGAGTTCACGCCGCCGGGAATAATGGCTTTGGCGCGGTTGAACAAGCTTTCATTACGGTTCATGGTCAATTCTTTCGTAAGAGGTCGTCTGAAAATCAAATCGATGCCATTTTAACACCAAATCCTTTTCAGACGGCCCAGGCTTCAAAATAAGAATCGGGCGCAAAATCAAAATTATTCTTTAAAAACAAACACTCTATCCATATTTTTCCTGCTTGTGCTATAATCCGCGACCTATTGAAACAATAAAAGAAAAGCATCATGTTACGCGGATTCATACTCAGCCTCGCCCTTTTGGCGTCCTCCCTCGTCCATGCACAACGCAGCCTGCCTGACGATATGGATGTGGCCGTTTTAAAAACCGTCGATCTGCCTTATCTGAAAGTCAGCAAAGGCGGTTTTTCTTGGACGCGCCTGCTGACCTTGGGCATTGTGGACGGCAACGCAGCCAAACTGCAAATCACCCGCTTCACCAAAATCCACGATGAAAACGACCGTTTCATCCCCATGGGCCGCCTGCTGAATCAAACCGGCAAAGCCGTTGCGTTCAAATACAACGAAGAAAGCCGCCTCGTCCGCGAAATCTGGATTTTGACCGACGCCGAGGCCGACAGGTTCATCGAACACGCCAAAAAGCAGAAAAAGGCGGAAGAATAATTTTTCAGACGACCAGAGTATTGCACAGGCCGTCTGAACCCTTTTACAACAAGCAAGTCAATCAAAACAAACCATGAAAAAAGTATTTATCCGCACCTTCGGGTGCCAAATGAACGAGTACGACAGCGAAAAAATGCTGTCCGTCCTCGCCGAAGAACACGGCGGCATCGAGCAGGTTACCCAACCTGACGACGCCGACATCATCTTGTTCAACACCTGCTCCGTGCGTGAAAAAGCGCAAGAGAAAGTCTTCTCCGACTTAGGCCGCGTACGTCCGCTCAAAGAAAAAAATCCCGACCTCATCATCGGCGTTGCCGGCTGCGTTGCCTCTCAAGAAGGTGAGAACATCGTCAAACGCGCTCCGTATGTGGACGTGGTTTTCGGCCCGCAAACGCTGCACCGCCTGCCCAAACTCATCGTCGATAAAGAAACCACCGGTCTGTCTCAAATCGACATTTCCTTCCCCGAAATCGAGAAATTCGACCACCTGCCGCCTGCGCGCGTAGAAGGCGGTTCGGCATTCATTTCCATTATGGAAGGCTGTTCCAAATACTGCTCTTACTGCGTCGTCCCTTATACCCGCGGCGAAGAATTCTCCCGCCCGCTCAACGACGTATTGACCGAAATTGCCGGTTTGGCGCAACAAGGCGTTAAAGAAATCAACCTCTTAGGCCAAAACGTCAATGCCTATCGCGGCGAAATGGAAAACGGCGAAATCTGCGACTTTGCCACTTTGTTGCGCATCGTCCACGAAATCCCCGGCATCGAACGCCTGCGCTTTACCACCAGCCATCCGCGCGAATTTACCGACGCGATTATCGAGTGCTACCGCGACCTGCCGAAGCTGGTTTCCCACCTGCACCTGCCGATTCAAAGCGGTTCCGACCGCGTATTGAGCGCAATGAAACGCGGCTACACCGCCTTGGAATACAAATCCATCATCCGCAAACTGCGCGCCATCCGTCCTGATTTGTGCCTCAGCTCCGACTTTATCGTCGGCTTCCCGGGCGAGACCGAGCGCGAGTTCGAGCAAACCTTGAAACTGGTGAAAGACATTGCCTTCGACTTGAGCTTCGTCTTTATTTACAGTCCGCGCCCAGGTACGCCTGCCGCCAACCTGCACGACGACACGCCGCACGAAGAAAAAGTGCGCCGCCTCGAAGCTTTGAACGAAGCCATCGAAGCCGAAACCGCGCGCATCAATCAAACCATGATCGGCACGGTTCAACGCTGCTTGGTTGAAGGTATCTCCAAAAAAGACCCTGACCAACTGCAAGCCCGTACCGCCAACAACCGCGTGGTCAACTTTACCGGCACACCCGACATGATCAACCAAATGATCGATTTGGAAATCACCGAAGCCTACACCTTCTCCCTGAAAGGCAAACCGGTATAAGCACACACAAACAAAGGCCGTCTGAAACTGTTCAGACGGCCTTTATCTTGGCTTGGCCCGGCATTATCTGATTCATGTATTTTTATTACCCGAACAAAAGGCTTTTCAGTATAATACCGCCCGAAAATTCCCTTATCTGTTGAGAAGTTAAGGAGCAAATCCGAGCTTCCGGCAGTTAAACCCGCTGATACCGTCCTTAAACGGCTTTCCCCAAAGGAATATCTCGAAATGAGTTCTTCAAATCAAAGCGTTTTGGAAAGATTATTCAACCTCAACGCCAATCAGACCAACGTCCGCACGGAAATTATGGCCGGTGTGACAACCTTCCTCGCCATGTGCTACATCATCATCGTCAATCCCCTGATTTTGGGCGAAACCGGCATGGATATGGGCGCAGTATTTGTGGCCACCTGTATCGCCTCCGCCATCGGCTGTTTCGTGATGGGCTTTGTCGGCAACTACCCGATTGCCCTCGCTCCGGGCATGGGTTTGAACGCCTACTTTACCTTTGCCGTCGTCAAAGGCATGGGCGTGGACTGGCGTGTGGCTTTGGGTGCCGTTTTCATTTCAGGCATTATTTTCATCCTGTTCAGCTTCTTTAAAGTACGCGAAATGCTGGTCAACGCCCTGCCTATGGGCTTGAAAATGTCGATTGCCGCAGGTATCGGCCTCTTCTTGGCATTGATTGCACTCAAAGGCGCAGGCGTGATTGTGGCTAATCCTGCCACATTGGTCGGCTTGGGCGACATCCACCAGCCCACCGCCCTGCTGGCGATGGCAGGCTTTGTCATGGTGGTTGCACTTGGCCACTTCCGCGTTAAAGGCTCTATCATCATTACCATTCTAACGCTGACCGCCGTCTCCACCATCTTGGGCTTGAGCGAGTTCAAAGGCGTGGTCGGCGAAGTTCCGAGCATTGCACCAACATTCATGCAGATGGACTTCAAAGGCTTATTCACCGTCAGCATGGTCAGCGTGATTTTTGTATTCTTCCTGGTTGACCTGTTTGACTCTACCGGCACATTGGTCGGCGTTTCCCACCGCGCAGGCCTGTTGCAAGACGGCAAACTGCCGCGTTTGAAACGCGCCCTGCTTGCCGACTCTACCGCCATCGTTGCAGGCGCCGCCTTGGGTACTTCTTCTACCACCCCTTACGTTGAAAGCGCGGCAGGCGTTTCTGCCGGCGGCCGTACCGGCCTGACTGCCGTTACCGTCGGCGTACTGATGCTTGCCTGTCTGATTTTCTCCCCGCTGGTTCAAAGCATTCCTGCATTCGCTACCGCACCCGCCCTGCTCTATGTTGGCGCGCAAATGTTGCGCAGCGCGCGTGAAATCGATTGGGACGACATGACCGAAGCCGCACCGGCATTCCTGACCATCGTCTTCATGCCGTTTACCTACTCGATTGCCGACGGTATTGCGTTTGGCTTTATCAGCTATGCACTCATCAAACTCTTGTGCAACCGCACTCAAGACGTACCGCCTATGGTATGGATTGTCGCCGTGTTGTGGGCATTGAAATTCTGGTTCTTGGGTTAAACTGCTCAAAAGAACAGGCCGTCTGAAAACTTTTCAGACGGCCTGTTTTATTTTACCCAGCGTTTAAAGCTGTCGGTAAAAGATTATTTTTTCACTTTTTTAGCAGCTGGTTTAGCGGCAGCTTTCGCGCCTTTGTCCAATGCGCAGAAACGGGTAGCGATTTGGTCAACCACTTCTTGTTTGCCATTTACTTCGGTAGTACCGCGGATAGTCAGCATGTTGCCATCAACTTTGTCCACGTTGGCTGCAGTGGCTGCTTCAGCAATCCAAGCAACATTGCCGCCCCAGAATGCGTTTACATCTTTGCTGCTGTCAGTAATACGGAACAGGTTTTCAGTTACTTGGCCTTTGTATTTTACTTGTGCAGCAACAACTTCGTTGCCTTTGAAGCCATACATTACGCTCAGAGGCTCTTTGCCGTCTTTACCGCATTTGTAGTGAACTTCTTTAGTACCGTCGATAGAGTCTACTTTCAAAGTATTAGGTACTGGAGCTTGAGCTTGTTGAGCCTGAGCTTGAGTTTGTTGTTGCGCAGTAGGCGCAGCTTTAGCTTCAGGTTTAGCTTTAGAACCGCTGCTACATGCAGTCAGGGCAACAGCCGCCAAAACGGCAGGAACGATTAATTTAACATTCATATTCATAATTGACTCCCAAATGGTTTCAATAAAAAACCGGCAAACGCCGGCTGACATTTACACATTAACAGAGATATTCCGTCTTGTCTTTATCTCAGACGGCATTTTTTAAGAAAAGTTCAAATAAATATTTTTATTTTCTAAAATCAAGAAATTATAAATATGAAATCATGTAAATTCAGGTTTAGGAACTCTTAAGATGAATACTGTTGTCAATAAATCGGGTTTTGACAATGGTAAAATGAGATTGAAAAGCGCATAGAGATGACAAAATTCAGGGCAATTGATTTTACACACTTCTGTCTCTTGAGTTGCTGAGCATTTCAGACGGCCTTAGAACACAAACAGTAAATGCAATAAAAAAACGCAATCTGAAACAGATTGCGTTTTTTTTGAAAACTGGCACGCCCACGGGGAATCGAACCCCGGTTACCGCCGTGAAAGGGCGATGTCCTAACCGCTAGACGATGGGCGCGGATAAATCTTGTGGCGCACCCGGAGCGATTCGAACGCCCGACCCTCTGGTTCGTAGCCAGATACTCTATCCAACTGAGCTACGGGTGCATCCTCATCACTTCGCAAGTGCGTTGTGAATCAAGAAGACCGAATGATATAGGCTTTACTAAAGCCTGTCTACTCTTTTCACAGAAACTTTTTATATTTTTATTTAACCAATTGAAGTTAAACAATATAAAATTAACGTAAAATCCCTACTCCTGACAAATCCTGCGCCATTTTAGCGGCGGAGTTATCGGTCATGCCGCCGACAAAATCCAAAATCTTCATATAGGCCTGATACAGACTGTCTTCAGGAAGAATCGGATTGTGCTTTTTCAATAATTCCAACGCCAAAGACTGACGCGTTGCTAACTGTTTTTCTGCAATCAGGGCATAGGCGGCAGGGACGAGCAAATCTAAGATGGAGCCTAAGCATGGGAACGTGGCAATCTCGGTCAAGAGCTTGGTGTGATGGCGGAAAATCCGTGTTTGTGCCAATTCTTTCGCTTTTGCCAAAGTGTTTTGCACTTGCGGGCTGCACAGAGCAAGCAGGTCTTTGCCTTTGAATGTTCCGTCCAACAAGTCGGACTGATGCAGCATAAAGGTTTGCGCGACATCATCAATCGCCTTGCCGATCGCAATGCCGCGCAACATGGCGCAACGCTGACGGCTGGAGCTGGCGTGCCATGCGCTTTCGGCGAAGGTCAGCTCGGACAAAATACTTTCTACTTCCGTATCCGTGAGCAAATCCAATTCGACGGCATCTTCCAAATCCAGCAAGGCATAGCAAATATCGTCGGCAGCCTCCATCAAATAAGACAAAGGATGGCGCGCCCAGCTGTCTACTCCCGCGGAAACCAGCCCCAATTCGTCGGCAACTTGACGGATAAACGGCAACTCGGTTTGATAAATATTGAATTTCTTTCTGCCGTTTGGATGTTGCGTTGTCCACGGATACTTCAGCAATGCGCCGATGGCTGCCGCAGTCAGGCGCATTCCGCCTGCCTCCGGATACATTTCAAGGCTGGCGACGATACGCAGGCTATGCGCATTGCCTTCATAGGTTTGAATATCGTTGCGTTCCGCTTCGTTTAATGTGTTCAGATAAATTTGATGTTCAGGCCGTCTGAACCAATCACGCAAAGCATCTTCGCCGGTATGGCCAAACGGCGGATTGCCCAAATCATGAGCCAAACAGGCAACCTGCACCACGGCACCAATATCGCTGGGCGTATTGCCCTGCGGCAGAAAACCGCCGTTATGCAACATCACGCCCACGCGGTTGCCCAAGCTCCTGCCCACGCTGGCAACTTCAACGCTGTGCGTCAGGCGGTTGTGCGTCAAGTCATGTTGCGCCAGCGGATGCACCTGTGTTTTACGGCCAAGGCGGCGGAAGGCTCCGGAAAAAACAACCCGGTCGTAGTCGATGTGAAAATCCGTACGCAAGGCATCGGCACCTTCTTGAGTCGAAGGGGTAACGGTCGGCACGATTTCGCCGTTTTTAGTACGGAAGCGTTGGGTGGATAATAAGTTTTGCCAATTCATTCGGATGGTCATAAAGGTTCCTCAAGCAAAGTAAAGGCCGTCTGAAACATATTCAGACGGCCTTATGCTTATTTACCGCGCATCAATTCAAAGAAATCGTCGTTATTTTTAGAGTCTTTGAGTTTGCCCACCAAAAACTCGGTCGCTTCGATTTCGTCCATAGGATGCAGGAATTTGCGCAAGAGCCACATGCGTTGCAACTGATCGTTCGGCACCAGCAATTCTTCGCGGCGCGTACCGGATTTATTGATACTAATGGCCGGGAACAGGCGTTTTTCGGCCATACGGCGGTCAAGGTGCAATTCCATATTGCCCGTGCCTTTGAACTCTTCGTAAATCACGTCGTCCATGCGGCTACCGGTTTCAACAAGCGCTGTCGCAATAATGGTAAGCGAACCGCCCTCTTCCACATTACGCGCTGCGCCGAAGAAGCGTTTCGGACGGTGCAAGGCGTTGGCATCGACACCGCCGGTCAAGATTTTGCCCGAAGTCGGCACAACGGTATTGTAGGCGCGCGCCAAACGGGTAATCGAATCCAGCAGGATGACCACGTCTTTTTTGTGTTCAACCATACGTTTGGCTTTTTCAATCACCATCTCGGCCACTTGTACATGGCGTTGCGCCGGTTCATCAAACGTAGAGGAAACGACTTCGCCGCGTACAGAACGGCTCATTTCGGTCACTTCTTCCGGACGCTCGTCAATCAACAGGACAATCAGCTCGACATCGGGATAATTGGCGGTAATAGCGTGGGCAATGTTTTGCAACATCACGGTCTTACCGGTTTTAGGCGGCGCCACCAACAATGCACGTTGGCCTTTACCGATTGGGGAAACCAAGTCGATAGCGCGGCCGGTCAGATTCTCTTCGGCTTTGATGTCGCGCTCAAGTTTGAATTGTTCGGTTGGGAATAAAGGCGTGAGGTTTTCAAAGAGGATTTTGTGTTTGCAGACTTCAGGCTGATCGCCGTTGATGGTATCGAGGCGGACAAGTGCGAAATAGCGTTCGTTGTCTTTAGGTACGCGCACGCTGCCTTCGATGGTGTCACCGGTGTGCAGATTGAAGCGGCGGATTTGCGTGGGCGAAACATAAATATCGTCAGGACCGGCAAGGTAAGAAGTATCTGCGCTGCGCAGGAAACCGAAGCCGTCGGGCAGGATTTCGAGTGTGCCGGAACAGGTAAAGCTGACATTTTGCTTCATCATCTGGCGGACGATGGCAAAAACGAGGTCTTGTTTGCGGAAACGGTTGGCGTTTTCAATGCCATGTTCTTCTGCCATTTCCAAGAGTTTGGAAATGTGGAGGGTTTGGAGTTCTGAAACGTGCATAGTATTGATATATTTTGAATAGTATCAGAGAGATGGCACAAAGGCCGTCTGAAAGTATGAAATCGTGCCGCAGGATACGGTAGATTTTTGAGAAAGTTGAATTTTAGGCAGTTGGAGGCAGGGTGTCAAATTTTTAAATCGAACACTGAGCCGAGACTATAATCTTACCATGCAATAAGATTATGGCCGGCAACAGCTTGGCAATCGCAACCCTATCGACCAAAATCCGAGTATTTACCCAACTTCAGACGGCCTTTTGCCCGTACCGCATCAGCGTCATGCCGCCGACCGCTGCCGCACAGCCCGCAACCAGCGAAATATGCAGCGGTTCGCCCAAAAACCACGCCGAAGACAGCACACCGAAAATCGGCACGAGCGTAATATACGCCGCCGCGCTGCCTGCACCCAAAGTCTTCACGCCTTCGAAATACCACGCGTAGGCCAATACCGTCGCGCCGATGACCAGCCACGCCAAGGCTGTCCAGCCTCGCCCATCCATTGCCGCTATCGCCTCAAACGGCATTCCGTCCGTCCACAACGCCACCACCGACAACATCAACGCACCAATGAACGACGTTGCCGTCGTTACCGTCAGCACATCTATCCCACGCAAAACCGCGCGACCAATTAAAGTATAAGCCGCCCAACAAACCACGCAACCGAAAATCAGCCACTCTCCTGCCTTGATGCCGCCCGATAACACTGTCAACGGCTGCCCTTGCGTTACCACCATAATGGCACCGCCGACCGCCAGCAGCATACCCGCCAAAATCTTCACATTTAAACGCTCGCCGAAAAACCAAGTTGCCAACAGCAGTGTCAATACCGGATTCACCGCCACGACTACCGCCGCCTTGCCTGCCGGCATAGTCTGCAAACCCAGCATAAAAAACACCGCATAACCGCACACGCCAACAGAAGCGGCTGCCGTCAAACCCAGCCATTGCCGCGCCGACAAAGCCGCCAAAGTCGCGAACCTGCTGCGCGCAAACAACCAGCCCAACAACAAAACCGAAGCCAAGACAAACCGAACCGCCCCGCCCGTCAGCGGCGGCAGCGACTGCCCCAACATCCGCCCCATCGGCCAAGACGCACCCCACAACACCGCCATTCCCAGCAGTTTCAAATGTACAGAATAACGTTCCATCTTATCCCTTTATCGACAAAGGCCGTCTGAAAACCGGATTTCAAGTTTTCAGACGGCCTTCAATATAGCGACTGCAAACAGATTACTTAGGCTGCCAAGAATCTTTCAGCGTCACCGTGCGGTTAAACACCGGCATGTCTTTGCTGTGGTCTTTGCGGTCGGTTACGAAGTAGCCGATGCGTTCAAACTGCCAACGGCTTTCTGCCGGCAGATCTTTTGCGACAGGTTCGGCGTAGGCAGTGATTTCCTTGATGGATTCTGGATTGAGGAAATCGGTAAACGGCAGATAGTTGCCGTCTTCGCCGCGCACGGCATCAGGACGCTCGACGGTAAAGAGGCGGTCGTACAGGCGGACTTTAATTTCGACGGCGTGTTCGGCAGAAACCCAATGAATCACGCCTTTAACTTTGCGGCCTTCGGGATTTTTGCCCAAGGTATCGTGGTCGATGCTGCATTTGAGTTCAACCACATTGCCTGCCTCGTCTTTTACTACTTCATCACACTTAATCACATAGCCGTGGCGCAAACGCACTTCTCCGCCGGGAACCAGGCGTTTGAAGCCTTTGGGCGGATTTTCGGCAAAGTCGTCGGCTTCGATGTAGATGGTTTGTGAAATAGGTACTTCGCGATCGCCCATTTCTTCGTGGTTCGGATGGAACGCGGCACGGCGGCTTTGGGTTTTGCCGGCTTCAAAGTTGGTCAGGGTCACTTTGAGCGGATTCAAAACCGCCATCAGGCGTGGCGCAGAGTTCTCCAACTCTTCACGAATCGCGCCTTCCAACACGCTCATGTCGACGATGTTTTCAGATTTGGAAATACCGGCGCGTTTGGCAAACAGGCGCAGGCCTTCGGGCGTGTAACCGCGGCGGCGCATACCGGAAATGGTCGGCATACGTGGGTCGTCCCAGCCGGAAACGTGGCCGTCTGAAACCAGTTGGTTCAGCTTGCGTTTGGACGTGATGGAATACAGAAGCTCCAAACGGGAAAACTCGTATTGGCGCGGACGTGTGGCGTGCGGCGCAGGAATGTTGTCCAACACCCAGTCGTACAGCGGACGGTGTGCTTCAAATTCGAGTGTACACAAGGAATGCGTGATGCCTTCGATAGCATCGGAAATGCAGTGCGTGTAGTCGTACATCGGATAGATGCACCATTTGTCGCCGGTGTTGTGGTGATGGGCGCGGCGGATACGGTAGATGACGGGGTCGCGCATATTGATATTGCCTGCCGCCATATCGATTTTCAGGCGCAAGGTTTTGCTGCCGTCGGGGAACTCGCCGTTTTTCATGCGTGTGAACAGGTCGAGGTTTTCTTCAATACTGCGGTCGCGGTAAGGGCTGTTTTTGCCTGCTTCGGTCAGCGTACCGCGGTATTCGCGCATTTCTTCGGGCGTCAAATCATCGACATACGCTTTGCCGTCTTTGATTAAACCGACAGCGTAGTCGTAAAGCTGGTCGAAATAGTTGGAAGCGAAACGTGGCTCGCCCGCCCAATGGAAGCCCAACCATTCGACGTCTTCTTTGATGGCATTGACGTATTCGTCGTTTTCTTTTTCAGGGTTGGTGTCGTCGAAACGCAGGTTGCACAAGCCGTCGTAAATATAAGCCAAACCGAAGTTCAAGCAGATGGATTTGGCGTGGCCGATGTGCAAGTAACCGTTCGGCTCAGGCGGGAAGCGGGTTTGGATGGCTGTATGTTTCCCGCTTTTGAGGTCTTCATCGATGATGGTGCGGATAAAGTGGTTGTCCGCGAATTGGTCTTTATTCAACATAATATTTCTTTGATAGGAAAATGATTTTCTGTTTTCAGACGGCCTGAGCATTCAATCAGGCCGTCTGAAAGGAATGGAATGATGGCTCAATTGTACCCGACTTGGCTACTTTGATACAGGGTCGGCAACCTGCCACGCCACGCCGCGCTCGTTTAGGGTTTTCTGCATGGCGGCGGATGGTGTGCGGTCGGTAAACAGCTTATCGAATGCGCCGATATCGCCCAGTCTGACCAAGGCATTGCTGTTGAATTTGCTGTGATCGACACCAAGATAGCGCACGCGGGCATTGTTCACCATCGCCTGCATGACGCTGACTTCCTTGTAATCGTCATCCAAAAGCGAGCCGTCGTTTTCTATACCGTGGGTACTCATGATGGCATAGTCGACTTTGAATTGGTTGATGAAATCGACGGTCGCCACGCCGGTAATACCGCCATCCAAGGGGCGGACCACGCCGGAAGCGATGATAACCGTGTAGTCGGTACGCGCCGCAGTGATGGAGGCGGCGTAGATATTGTTGGTGATAATCCGCAGGTTTTTACGCTGTCTGACCAACTCGGCGGCGACGGCTTCCATGGTGGTACCGATGCTGATAAACAGCGAGGCATTGTCGGGAATGGTGGAAGCAATCAGACGGGCAATGGCGTTTTTTTCCTGCTGCTGATGGTTGCGCCGCTCCTGCCCTGCCGTTACGACTGAAACATCGCCCAAAGATGCGCCGCCGTGATAGCGTTTGAGCTGTCCGGTCTCACTTAACTCCTGCACATCGCGGCGTATGGTTTGCGGCGTAACATCCAAATTCGCCGCCAACTCTTCCACCGTCATGAAGTTATGTTCGCGGACAAGGGTGAGGATATGTTCGTGTCTTTGGATTTTGGGTTTCATGGCGTTTCGTTTTGTAGGGATAAACCAATGGCCGTCTGAATATTTCAGACGGCCTTTTTCATTGTCAAACCGATTACATCTCGAGTTTCTGTTCCAAGCGTTCCATACACGCGCCTAAGTGGCGGCGCATGACTTTGGTCACACGGTTGCGCTTGCCTGCCAGCAATAAATCGAGGATTTCTCGGTGTTCATGGTGCGAATTGGAATCGATGTTGCGCTTTTCTTTGCGAAGCGGATCGGAAACGGCCACAATCAATGAAGAGCGCGCGCACAAGGTATTCATGATTTCAAACAGGACATCGTTGTCCAGCAGCCGCGCCAATTCGACATGGAAGGCATTGGACAGGCGGTTCCAACCCACGCGGTCGCCGCTTTCGGAGGCTGCGCCCTCTTGCTCAATCATGGCATAAAGCGGTTGCAGACGCGTTTCCAAATCAGGCATATCGATAAGGACGCTCAAAATCATGCTTTCCATTTCGATACGCGTGTTGAACACGTCTTTCATTTCTTTCAAGTCCGGCACATGGACAAATGCGCCGCGGTTGGGCTGCAAATCGACGATTTTATCGTGCGCCAAAAGCGATAATGCGCCACGCACGGTATTGCGGGAGCAAACCATTTGTCGGCAAAGCTCGGACTCGGTCAGTTTTTTGCCCGGCAGCAGCAGATGGTCGGTAATACCGTCCAAAATCAATGCGTACACGCGGAAGAGTTCCGAATCGTGACGTTCTTCCAAAATAAGCGATGAAGTTGCAGGCGCAACGTTGGTATTATTTTCGTAATCCATAATGTTTCCCCAATATCCGTATTAAGGCGCAAGCGTTTACAAACCTGCAGCTTTCGGGGGTGTTTAAAATATAATTAAAAATTGTTGACAATGTTAAACGAAACTTGCACAATGAGATCAACAAGCCAAGTTATAAAGGCTGATAGAGAGAGAGAAAAAGGAATAAAAAGCAAGCAGATATATTCATGTTAATGCGTGAATATATCTGCTTTTTTTGTGCGTAGCCGGTTCACGCTCCGGCACTCCCATCCTGAAACCGCCCTATTCTGTTTCGACGATCTCGAAGCTGTGGCTCATTTTTGCCGCTTTACCCAGCATAATCGATGCGGAGCAATATTTTTCGGCAGACATCTGTACGGCGCGTTCAATCGCGCTTTCTTGCAAATCCCGACCATACACTTTGAAGTGGATATGGATTTCGGTAAACACGCGCGGCGCGGTGTCGGCGCGTTTGGCAGTCACTTCGGCACGGCAGTCGGTAATTTTTTGACGTTGTTTCTCGGCAATCATCACGACATCGATGCTGGAGCAGCCTGCTACACCCAACAACAGCATTTCCATCGGGCTAGGGCCGCGTTTGACTTCGCCTTCAGCCGCCGCGCCTTCCATCACAACGCTGTGTCCGTTTGCCGTTGTACCGACGAAGCACATTCCGTCTATCCATTTTGAGGTAACTTGCATGGTGTCTTTTTTATCCGTAAAAGCATTAATCTGATATTGTAAACAATTTCAAGTGATAAACCTAGTCAGGCCGTCTGAAAAATACAATCAATTACAATCGGCCTAAACGCATTATTCGTCCCGATACGCCCAATGGTTGACCGGCCCGTGCCCTGCCCCGATACCCAAAGGATGGGAAATGGCGGCGGCAATATAGTTTTTTGCCGTTTGAACCGCTTCAGGAACGCCAAACCCTTTTGCCAACTCGGCTGTGATGCAGGCAGAAAACGTGCAGCCTGTGCCATGCGTATGCGACGTTGGGAAACGTTTGCTGTTCAGCTCGATGGTTTCGTATGGCGTAAACAGCCAGTCGGTGCAATATTCGCTTTGGCTGTCGGCAAGATGGCCGCCTTTAATCACCACATTTTTCACGCCCCAATCCTGAAGAATTTTGGCGGCGCGTTCCGCATCTTGGCGGTTTTCAATATTGATACCCGTCAAAGCCTGCGCTTCGGGCAGATTGGGGGTCAATACGTCCGTATGCGGCAGCAGCAGGCGTTTCATGGCTTCGACGGCCGAGTTTTCCAACAACGGGGCACCGCCTTTGGCAATCATGACCGGATCCAACACGCGTTTGCCGAAGTCGCATTCGGCGGTTTGTTCCGCCACGCATTCGATGATTTCCGCCGTACCCAGCATGCCGATTTTATAGGCACGGATTTGAAAATCCTCCTGAATCGCAGCAATTTGCGCGGCAATCATGTCGGTCGGTATCGGATGCACTGCCGATACGCCCAAAGTATTTTGTGCGGTAACCGCGGTCAGTACGCTGGTACCGAACACGCCGCGCATCTGAAATGTCTTCAAATCCGCCTGTATGCCCGCGCCGCCGCCGGAATCTGAGCCGGCAATCGTCAGCGTTTGAATAAAAAGTTCGTCCATCGTGTCCTCCTGTTTTTCAGACGGCCTTGTGTTTATCGTTGTTGAGAGCAGTTTGGTTTTATCCGCAAACAAAGGCATTCGCCGTCTATTTTTCCGAATGCCTTATCTGTTGTTTTACCAAAAACAAATGTATGTTCTCGGGCGAAATATCTTAACAAACAAAAGGCCATCTGAAAACTATTTTCATTTTCAGACGGCCTGTTCAATTTTAAACCTATTCAGGCTTAATCTTCGTATGCATCAATCGGCAAGCAGGAGCAAACAAGATTGCGGTCGCCATACACTTCATCTACCCGTTTGACGCTCGGCCAGAATTTGTTTTCGCGCACGAAAGGCAGCGGGAAGACGGCTTCTTCGCGGGAGTACGGATGCGCCCATTCGCCGGTTACATCTGCGGCGGTATGCGGAGCGTTGACCAGCGGGTTGTCCTCTTCCGGCCATTCGCCGCGCTCGACTTTCAGCACTTCCTGTTTGATTTGTTTCAGGGCGGCGATGAAGCGGTCGAGTTCGGCTTTGCTTTCGCTCTCGGTCGGCTCGATCATCAGCGTACCGGCAACGGGGAAGGAGACGGTCGGGGCGTGAAAGCCGTAGTCCATCAGGCGTTTGGCGATGTCGGTTTCGGTGATGCCGCTTTCGGCTTTAAGCGGACGCAAATCGACGATACATTCGTGCGCGACGCGGCCGTTTTTGCCTGCATACAGAATCGGATAGTCTTCGCTCAAGCGTTTGGCGATGTAGTTGGCGTTGAGCAATGCCCAGCGTGTTGCCTGTTCCATGCCTTGTTTGCCCATCATGGTCAGGTACATCCAAGTAATCGGCAGGATGGACGCAGAACCGAAGGCCGCAGCAGCAACGGCGGTTTGGTCGGCACTGGCGCTGTGGGTGTCGGTCAAAGCGTGTCCCGGTGCAAATGGGGCGAGGTGGGCTTTCAAACCGATAGGGCCGACGCCCGGACCGCCGCCGCCGTGAGGGATACAGAAGGTTTTGTGCAGGTTCATGTGCAACACGTCCGCGCCGACTTCGGCAGGCTGCATGATGCCAATTTGGGCGTTGAGGTTGGCACCGTCCATGTAAACCTGTCCGCCGTTTTCATGGATGATGCGGCAGATGTCGCGGATGCCTTCTTCGTACACGCCGTGGGTGGACGGGTAAGTAATCATGATGGCGGACAAAGCGTCGCGGTATTGCTCGGCTTTGGCTTTCAAATCGTCGATGTTGACGTTGCCGTGTTCGTCGGTATCGACAACGACGACTTTCAAACCTAGCATAGCGGCAGTCGCAGGGTTGGTGCCGTGGGCGGATTTGGGAATCAGGCAGATGTTGCGGTGTCCCTCGCCGTTGGCTTCTTGATAGCGGCGGATGGAGAGCATGCCGCTGTATTCGCCCTGCGCGCCGGAGTTGGGCTGGAAGGAAATCGCGTCAAAGCCGGTGATGGCTTTCAGGTTGTTTTCCATATCAGCAAGCAATTCGCGGTAGCCTGCGGCTTGGTCTTTGGGGGCGTAGGGGTGGATGTCGGTGAACTCTGCCCAAGTAATCGGCAACATTTCCGCAGTCGCATTGAGCTTCATGGTGCAGCTACCGAGCGAAATCATGCTGCGGTTCATCGCCAAGTCGCGGTCTTCGAGTTTTTTCAGGTAGCGCAACATTTCGTGTTCGGTGTGGTAACTGTTGAACACAGGATGTTGCAGAATGTCGTCTTGACGCAGCAATTCGGCGTTCAGACGGCCTTTGACATCATCGGCAAATGTGAACGTATCTTTGCCGGTAAACGCGCGGTACAAATCGACCAAATCTTCGTATGCCGACGTTTCATGGAATGCAGCCGCAACTTGAGTATCGTTGACGCGGCGCAGGTTGTAACCCAATTCCAAAGCAGCGGCAAACACTTGGTCTGCTTTCTCTTTGCTGCCGAAATCAACGGTAACGGTATCGAAGAAGACTTTGTGAACCACATTCAGGCCGTCTGAAACCAGCGCATCGGCAAAGGCAGAAGCCAGCGCATGAATGCGGTTGGCAATGCGTTTTACGCCTTCAGGGCCGTGGTAAACGGCATACATACCGGCCAAGTTCGCCAGCAATGCTTGTGCGGTACAAATATTGGATGTCGCTTTTTCGCGGCGGATGTGTTGCTCGCGGGTGGACAAAGCCATGCGCAAGGCAGGCTTGCCCGATGCGTCTTTGGACACACCGATGATACGGCCTGGGGCAGAACGCTTGAACTCGTCTTTAAACGCGAAATAAGCAGCGTGCGGACCGCCGAAGCCCATCGGCACGCCGAAGCGTTGGGTGTTACCCAAAGCAATATCTGCGCCCAATTCAGCCGGAGACTTCAGCAAAACCAAGCTCATGATGTCGGCGGCAACGGCCACGATTGTGCCTTTTGCTTTCAGACGGCCGATAACGTCCTGCAAGTCTTGCACGTCGCCGTCTTTGCCGACGTATTGGAACAGCGCGCCGAAGTATTCGCCTTCATCCGCTTTAGCAAAATCGCCGACCACCAGCTCGAAGCCGAAATATTTGGCGCGGGTTTTCATCACGTCCAAAGTCTGCGGATAGACGCGCGCATCCACAAAGAAACGCTCGGATTTCACTTTGCCCACGCGGTGCGCCATCGCCATCGCTTCCGCCGCGGCAGTTGCCTCATCCAACAAAGACGCGCCTGCCACAGGGAAACCGGTCAAATCGATACACACTTGTTGGAAGTTCAACAAAGCTTCCAAACGACCTTGGGCAATTTCCGCCTGATACGGGGTGTAGGCAGTGTACCAACCCGGATTTTCCAATACGTTGCGCAAAATCACGTTCGGCACGCGGGTCGGGTAATAGCCCAAACCGATATAGGATTTGTTGATCACGTTTTTAGACGCGATGCCTTTCAATTTCGCCAACGCATCCGCCTCGGTCAACGCTTCGGGCAAATCGAGTTCGGACGGCATACGGATGCTTTGCGGCACGGTGTTGCCGACAAAATCATCCATGCTCTTCTCGCCGAGCGCTTCCAAAAGCGCAGCCTCGTCGCCAAAACTCAAATGGCGCGCGGCAAATTCGTTCGGGTTGAACAATTCAGATAGTTTCATTTCTACTCCTTCGGTGTTATCGATATCAACACTGTTTTTTCTTGCAGATGTTGTTTCAGACGGCCTCCGCCCACTTTGGACGACATGCCAATATTTCCCTATAAACCGGACAGGTTTCCACATGCGCTCCAGGTAGGTAGCCGGTACTCATCAGAAATTCGCCGACGATTTCGCCACCGACAAATTTGAAATGTTTTTTAAACAGCTTCACCCATTCAGCCTTGTCGAGCGGATGGTGTGTATCCAGCCAGTTTTTGAATGAGCCGTATTCTTGCCGTATTTGTTTGATTTGTCGCGCGTTATAAATGGCTGCGTTGATTTTCAGGCGGTTGCGGACGATGCCTGCATCGGCAAGCAGCCGCTCAATATCGGCTTCGTCAAATGCGGCGACCGTATCGATGTCGAAACCTTTAAATGCCGTCTGAAATGCCCGTTGCTTCTTCAGCATCAGCGTCCAGCTCAATCCTGCCTGATTGATTTCCAACACCAGCCGCTCAAACAATTCATTGTCATCCTCAATCGGAAAACCGTATTGCGTGTCGTGATAATGTTGGTTGGGGTTGTCCGTATCGTCGGGAAGCGTGTCGACAAATTCGCAGTAATTCATGTTTGTTGAGGGAAAATTGAAACAAAGGCCGTCTGAAAGCATTTTTCAGACGACCTAAGACCTGCAATATCAAACAGGCGTAAAACCTGTTTGGATGTTTGCAAAAATCAAGCTACTTCGCCTGCGTATTGTTCGGCACTCAGCAGACCGTCGTAATCGGCAGGGTTGGCAGGTTTGATTTTGAAGAACCAGCCTGCGCCGTAAGGGTCGCTGTTGGCAGTTTCCGGAGCGCTTGGCAAATCTTCGTTGACGGCAACGATTTCGCCTGCAATCGGAGCGTATACGTCAGATGCGGCTTTTACAGACTCAACCACACCGGCTTGTTCTTCGGCAGCCAGGTTTGCGCCGACTTCAGGCAGCTCGACAAACACGATGTCGCCCAACAGCTCTTGCGCGTGATGGGTAATGCCGACAGTAATGGTACCGTCTTCTTCAAGGCGCAGCCATTCGTGGCTGGCAACGTATTTCAGTTCGGCTGGGATGTTGCTCATGGTTTGATACTCCATTAATAGGGGGTTATTTTCAGACGGCATCTTCATGAATCAATATCCACAGATGCCTTGTTCAATGCTTTCTACAAACGTCCGTACCGGACGACAATTAAAACCTGCTTTCAGACGGCCCTTAACAAATAAAGGCCGTCTGAACCGATATTAATCAAACTGTTTTTGACCGTTGCGGACGAACGGCAGCTTCAGTACGCGTACGTCCACTTCTTTGCCGCGAATCAGGACTTTGGCGGTATCGCCGTCAAAGTCTTTCGGTACGCGCGCGATGGCGATGGATTGTTTCAGGCTTGGAGAGAATACGCCGCTGGTGGTTTCGCCTTGGCCTTTGTCGGTCAACACTTCCATATGCGCGCGCAGGATGCCGCCTTTTTCAAGCAACAGGCCGACCTGTTTCACGGCAACGCCTTTTTCTTTCAATGCCAGCAAGGCAGCTTTACCGACGAAGTCGCGGCTTTCGTCTTTCAAGTCAACGGTCCAACCCATGCCTGCTTCGAGCGGGCTGGTGTTATCGTCCATATCGTTGCCGTAGAGGTTCATACCGGCTTCCATGCGCAGGGTGTCGCGTGCACCGAGGCCGCAAGGTTGTACGCCTGCTGCTTGCAGGGCTTTGAAGAATGCGACGGCTTCAGCACCCGGCAGAATCACTTCGACGCCGTCTTCGCCGGTATAGCCTGTACGGGCGACAAACCAGTCGTTGCCCAAGTCTGCACCTTGGAACGGTTTGAGGCTGTGAATCACGTCCGCCCATTCAGGTTTGACAGTCAGGAGTTTTTCGATGGCTTTCGGGCCTTGTACGGCGAGCATGCCAAGGTCGTAGCGCGGATTGAAGGCAACGCCGAACTCTTGTCCGACTTTGTGGAATTGTGCCGTATCTTTTTCGCGAGTCGCGCCGTTGGACACGATGCGGTATTGGGTTTCGGCTTCGTTGGTGCGGTAAACGATCAAATCGTCAATCACGCCGCCGTTGTCGTTGAGCAAAGCGGAATAAAGGGCTTTGCCGACAAAAGCGAGTTTGGCGACATCGTTGGCAATCAATTTGCGGAAAAAGGCTTTGGCATTTGCGCCCGCTACGTCGGTAACGAGCATATGGGATACGTCAAACATACCGGCATCGGTGCGCACGGCTTCGTGTTCGGCGATTTGTGAACCATAATGGATGGGCAGCTCCCAGCCGGCAAAATCTACCAGCTTCGCGCCTGCATCTTGATGGGCTTGATGAAATGGGGTGGTTTTCAGAGCAGTCATTCTCAAGTTTCTCCGGATTTTTTGTTCAGATGCCGCCCGCGCACCTGTGCGCGGATGACCCTATCTGTCCTTGGACCTGAGATTTTCGGCCGTATCCGCATGATGGCAAACCAGTCTGCTCACTGCTTTGCGCGGTTGTCTGAATGGTGGTTCAGACGGCCTTCTCCCCTTCGGTGGACGTTATTCCAACGCCGCTCTCCAGATTGTTTGTTTCAATGTGCAGTCCCTGATACCTGAGCGATTTAAGGGTGTCTGCGCCTTCGGTGGTTACATTGTAGTTGGGTGTAACACTCTCCTGCACATTTCCCGATTATGTCTTGAATCGGCAGTTTGGGCAAGTAGCCGACGAATATTTATGATATGAATATTCGTCTTTATTATTGAGGCGGTAAAACCTAAGCCTTTATAAAATTGTTAGCTATGCGGCAAATGTTTTTGCAAAAGTCTCAGGCCGTCTGAAGCCCTTACCTGTTTTTCCTATATAATTCTGTTTTTTCGATTTATCTGCGTCCATCATGAACCGCCTCAAACGCATCAAAACCATCCTCTGCACGCTCTACCGCTACCGCCTTGCCGAGCTGATTGCCTCGCTGGTCCGTCCGGGTTGGGCGCGGACTTTCCTCAATATGCTGCCGCAGTCGTCCAAGTTCAAACACGAGACGCCTGCCGTGCGCCTGCGTTTGGCGTTGGAAAGCCTAGGGCCGATTTTCATCAAATTCGGACAGGTATTGTCCACGCGCCCCGATTTGATTCCGCACGATTACGCGGTCGAACTGGCAAGGCTGCAAGACAAAGTGCCGCCGTTTGACGCGCAGCTTTCACGCTCGCAAATCGAAAAATCACTGGGCCAATCTATCGACACTTTATACGAGGAATTTGAAACTGAGCCTGTCGCCAGCGCGTCCATCGCCCAAGTACACAAAGCCCGCCTGCATTCGGGCGAACAGGTCGCAGTGAAAGTCTTGCGCCCCAACCTTTTGCCCGTTATCGAACAGGATTTGTCGCTGATGCGCTTTGGTGCAGGCTGGGTGGAGCGTTTGTTTTCAGACGGCAAGCGTTTGAAGCCGCGCGAAGTAGTGGCCGAATTCGACAAATACCTGCACGACGAATTGGACTTGATGCGCGAAGCCGCCAATGCCAGTCAGCTCGGACGCAATTTCCAAAACAGCAATATGCTGATCGTGCCGAAGGTGTTTTACGACTACTGCACCAGCGATGTGCTAACCATCGAATGGATGGACGGCACGCCGGTATCCGATATCGCCAAACTCAAAGCCGACGGCATTGATTTGCACAAACTTGCCGATTACGGCGTGGAAATCTTCTTCACGCAAGTTTTCCGCGACGGCTTTTTCCATGCGGATATGCACCCCGGCAATATTCTGGTCGCCGCCGACAACCGTTACATCGCCCTCGATTTCGGCATCGTCGGTACGCTGACCGATTACGACAAACGCTATCTCGCCATCAACTTCCTCGCCTTCTTCAACCGTGATTACCACCGCGTCGCCACCGCCCACATCGAATCGGGTTGGGTGCCTGCCGATACGCGTGCAGAAGAATTGGAAGCCGCTGTCCGCGCCGTGTGCGAGCCTGTGTTCAACAAACCGATTTCGCAGATTTCCTTCGGCTTGGTGCTGATGCGCCTGTTTGAAGTCAGCCGCCGCTTCAATGTCGAAATCCAACCGCAGCTGGTATTGCTGCAAAAAACGCTGCTTAACATCGAAGGCTTGGGTCGCCAACTCGATCCCGATTTGGATTTGTGGAAAACCGCCAAACCGTTTTTGGTGCGCTGGATGAACGAACAGGTCGGCCCCAAAGCCCTTTGGCGCAACCTCAAAAACGAAGCCCCCGACTGGGCGCAAATCATCCCTTCACTGCCGCGCAAAATCAGTGCGCTGGTCGATGAAAACCGCCAGCAGGAAATGCGCGATGCCTATGTACACTTGGTCAAAGTACAGCAACGCCAAAGCCTGTGGCTGGGTGTGATTGCGGTTGTTTTGTTGCTGATTTTGCTGTTTAAATAAACTGCAATACAGCTTTAAATCACATATAAAAGGCCGTCTGAAATCTGATTTTCAGACGGCCTTTTTTATGCCTATCTATTCTTTTTTCTCATGCGGAACATGTCCGCTTTCGGCTTCGATATGCCGTCTGAAGCGCAAACCTGCGGCGTGGTAAAACGGATGCGGCGAGAATTGGCGCGAGACTTGCGAAGCGAAGATGCACGTCAGCAGCATCCAAAACAGCAAATTCTGTCCGCCCGTCATTTCCATTACCACCACGGCGGCGGTCAACGGCGATTGGGTCGCGGCGGCAAGGAATGCGGCCATGCAGAGCAAAACCGCGACATTGGACGCGTCGCCCAATTGCGCGAAAGAGGCCATGTGTTCGCCTATCATCGCGCCGATGGTTAACGACGGCGTGAAGATGCCGCCGGGAATGCCTGCCCAGTAGCTGAACACGGTCGCCGCCCATTTTGCGGCAGCCAAGCCGAACGGCGCTTCATATGCGCCTTTAAGAGCGGCTGCGGCTTCGTGATAACCCGTACCATAGGTTTTACCTTGATAAAACGTACCGAGCAACGCCAACAAGATACCCATTACAAAAGCGACCACCAACAAATGACGGCGGATGAAACTGCGCCAGCGTACCGGTGCGAATGCCGCCGCGCCGCGATACAAAAAGCTGCCGAACAATCCGCCAGCCACGCCGCAGACGATGCCCGACACCGCGGCCCACATCAGCATGTTTGGCAGCTCATGCCCTTGAAACCCTGAAAAATACGGGTTGTTGCCCTGTATCGCCACTTGAATGAAACCGGCTGCCAACACGCCCATCAGGATTTGGCGTTCCCAACGCAAAATCACGCCGCGCCCCAATTCTTCGATGGCAAACACCACGCCGGCCAAAGGTGCGTTAAACGCCGCTGCCAAACCGCCGGCCGCACCTGCGGCAATCAAATCGTTTTCCTGCATGCCCCTAAACGCCAGCCCGTGCTTTTTACACCAGGCGCCCCAAGCGTTCATGACCGCCGCACCCACTTGTACAGACGGCCCTTCCCTGCCGATCGATGCCCCCAAAATCATGCCCAAAAACGTCAGCGGAATTTTAAAAAAGGTTTCGCCCAGACGAATCAGACGGGTTTTCTGCGCGCCATACGGCAAAGACAACGAAGCGATGACTTGCGGAATACCGCTGCCGGAAGTGTACGGCGCAAATTTGCGCGTAAACCACGCCAAAAGCGGCAAACCCAGCGGCAAGGCCACCCACGCAAACCATGGATATTTTCCCACCAACAAAGCGTTCCATTCCAAAGCCAAATCCGCCAAGTACGCAAACATCAAAGCCGTCAGGGCAACCAGTGCCGATCCTGCCAGCAAAAACAGAAAGGCAATGCTCTTTTTCGACAGGCGTTTGGTTTGGCGGATTTTGTGGGCGAGGCGCGCCGCCCAAGTCTGTGGAAATTTCATAATAGGCACGCAGTCAATGTGTTCAGACGGCCTTGATACTTTTCTCAAAGGCCGTCTGAAAACAAGGATAAAGGTTTTTAAGAACGGTAATCCGCGTTAATCGACACATACTCGTGCGACAAATCGCAGGTATAGACGGCCGCCGTCGTATCGCCGCGTTGCAAATCGATGCGGACGGTAATTTCCGGACGATTCATCACGGCTTGTCCTGCTTCTTCGGTATAGCTTTCCGCACGGCCGCCGTTTTCAGCCACCAACACGTCATCCAGCCACATTTTCAAAGCATCGACGTCCAAGTCTTCAATACCGGCATAGCCGACGGCTGCCAACAGACGGCCCAAATTCGGGTCGGAGGCAAAGAAAGCAGTTTTTACCAAAGGCGAATGGGCGACGGCATAAGCCACTTTGCGCGCCTCTTCGCGGGTTTTCGCGTTTTGTACTTCAACCGTGATGAACTTGGTCGCGCCCTCGCCATCACGGACAATCGCCTGCGCCAATTCCAAAGCCAGCGAACCGAGCAATGCTTTGAGCTGCGCATAGCGCGGATCGGCGGTATTGTCGATTTCGCTCTGACCGCAACGGCCTGTCGCCATAATCACGAAGCTGTCGTTGGTGCTGGTGTCGCCGTCCACGGTAATCGTATTGAAACTTTCGTCTGCGATTTCTTGGGTCATCAGCTGCAAAATCGGTTGGGACACTTTGGCATCAGTGGCGATAAACGACAACATGGTCGCCATATTCGGATGAATCATGCCCGAGCCTTTGGAGATGCCGGTGGCGCGGACTGTGTGTTTTTCGCCGACCAAGCCTGTGCGTGAAGCGGCTTTCGGCACAGTATCCGTCGTCATGATGGCACGCGCCGCGTCCGACCAGAATGCAGGGCGCACTTGCGGCAAAGCGGCCACGATTTTATCCACAGGCAGCGGCTCCAAAATCACGCCGGTCGAAAACGGCATAATCTGATTGGATTGGCAGCCGACCTGCTCTGCCACCGCCGCGCACACTTTAATCGCGTCCAGACGGCCTTGTGCGCCGGTACCCGCATTGGCATTGCCCGTATTGATGACTAAGGCACACACGCCGTCTTGGTCAAACAGATGCGACTTGGCGATATGCACCGGTGCGGCGCAGAACCGGTTTTGCGTAAACACCGCGCCCACCGTATGTCCGCCGCCCAACACCATCAGCGTCAAATCGTCGCGGTCTTGTTGCTTGATGCCGGCACGACCTGTAAACAGACGGATACCGTCGATTTCCAACAATTCGTCTGCACGTTTTTCAGTCAAATTTACAGCCATATCATTTTCTCCTGTTTACACTATTTTCAGACGGCCTAAACGCTATACGCCCAATAAGGGAATCAAGATAGGCACCAATACCGCCGTCAACACGCCGTTGAGCGTCAAGCCCAAGCCGGCATAGGCGGCCATACGGCGGCCGTATTCCAAAGACGCCGCAATACCCATCGCATGCGAGGCCGTACCCAAAGACATTCCCACTGAAGAAGGCATATACAACGCCCCTTTCAACACTTTATATCCGGCCATCTGGCCAAAAAGTCCGGCAATAATCACCGTTGCCGCCGTAATCGCCGGAATACCGCCGACCGATGCCGTGATTTCAATCGCAATCGGGTTGGTCACGGATTTGGAAGCCAGCGACAAAATCACTTCGCGCGAAGCGCCCAGCCATTTGGCAAAATACACGCCTGTAACAATGCCCGTCACGCTGCCCGCCAACTGCGACAACACCACCGGCAACCACTGGCTGCGGATACGGTCCCAATTTCGATAAAGCGGCACCGCCAGCAAAACGACTGCCGGTTTCAACCAAAAATCAATAAAGTGCGAAGCAGAATGGTACAGCTCGTAATCGATGGCAAATACCTTCAAATACCCCATCAACACCAGCGTGCTGATCAATACCGGATTACACAGCACATTCCCCGTGCGCGCCCGAATCTGCACCGCCAAAGCATACACGGCCAAAGTCAGGAACAACATGACCGAGGGCATACGCAACAGCCCGTCTATGTTCATCACATCCACCTCCTGACCCACTCATGCACTTTGCCGGTCACCAACAATACGCAGATCGTACTGCCGATTGTGGCCGTCAGAATCGAAAACCAGTCGTTTGCAATCACATCCAAATAGCTGATGACGGCCACGCAAGGCGGCACCAAAAACAAAGTCAGGTTTGCCATCAAAATGTCCGCCAGTTCTCCCACCCAAGACAATTTGACCCAGCCGGCCTGAAGCGCGGCAAACAGCAAAGCCATGCCGACAATACTGCCCGGCAGCTTCAACCCCAAAATCCAAACGGCCGCCTCGCCCAAAGCCAGGCAACCCAATACCACCAATAAGGCACGAATAATATTCATTAAGCCGGTTTCTCCTTATCCTTTTTCAGACGGCCTCAAAAAATTTATTGATCATTGAATCATATCGTGCCACAGGCCGTCTGAAAAGGGAAGAAACGCCTTCCTACAAGTTTAATGAAAGATAAGTATGATTACTCTAGCGGATTGACTTAGGCAATATTGGAACCCTACCCTGCTTTTGTCTTTAACGGCCACCGCAAACCGGGCATTCGGGATTGTGTCTCACCCCGTATTGCTGCCATTTTCCGCTCAACGCGTTATAGGTAGAAAGTTTGCCGTGCGATGGCGCACCGATACCGATCAGCACTTTAAGCGCTTCGGCGGCTTGGGTCGTTCCGATAACGCCGACCAATGGCGAAAAAACGCCAAACAATGCACAAGCGCCGTCGCTGGCTTGTTCGCCGTCAAACAGGCAGGCATAGCAAGGCGTATCGGGAAGATCGGGACGGTACACGGCGATTTGTCCGTCAAAGCCGACGGCCGCGGCGGAAACCAAAGGCGTGTGCGTGGCAACGGCGACGCGGTTGACCGCCTGGCGCGTGGGATAATTGTCGGAACAATCGAGGATGATGTCGGCGGCGTTTGCCAATTCGACAAGCCTGGCCTCATCAAGAAATTCGGCAATGGCTGTAATGTGTGTTTGGCTGTTGATCTGTTTCAGACGGCCTTGCATGACCAAAGCCTTGTTTTTACCGATGTCGGCTTCGGTAAACGTGATTTGGCGTTGAAGGTTGGTCTCGTCAATGGTATCGGCATCGGCAATCGTCAGGCTGCCGATACCGGCGGCGGCAAGATACGGCAAGGCCGCCGCACCCAGCCCGCCGCAACCAACAACGAGCACATGGGCGGCCAAGAATTTTTCTTGGCCTTCAATACCGATTTCATCCAGCAGGATATGGCGGCTGAACCGCAAAAGTTGTTGATCGTTCATCATAACAATAAGGCCGTCTGAAACCCAATGTTCAGACGGCCTGAATGGTTTAGAAATTAATATTTTCGTATGCGTTGTCAAACAGGAAAGGACGGCCTTCACTGCTGGTTTCGGATTCGAGGCGGATGCCGCTGAGCATCATATTGCGGTCAACGTCTTTCATCATGTCGTAAACACTCAAGAGCGCCAAATTTAGGCCAGTCAGGGCTTCGGTGGCAATGCTGCCGTTGCTGTTCGCTTGGACGGTCAATGTGGCCTTCAGGCAGGCCAGCTCAACGTTAATATCGAAATCAACCTGCACGCCGATGATGCGTCCGGGCAGGTGCAGCGGAATCAGGTTGGCGGTCTGTTTGATGCTCTGAATGGCGGCAACTCGGGCGATGGTCAGAATACTTGCCTTTTCGGTGGCATTCTCTATCAACACCCGTATCGCCTGCTGGCTCATGTTGACGGTACCGACGGCGACGGCGGTGTGTTGCTCAGGGAAATCGGGCTGGTTGGGAAATTCAATCATGGGTTTCTCGCCTCTGTTTTGACAGTCAATATTTTACGGCATTTTACAGACAGCGACCACGTGGCGGATACGGACGGCTGTTTTCTGGTTTGAAATGTATCGGACGGCAGCATTGGCAGTTTACAAAAATTTGCTATACAATGGATTCACGATACACCCAAATTAACATTTAAATAAGAGAAAAATCATGCAACTGCATATCTTAAATAATCCAAAAGATGCCGCTCTGGCAGCGGATGCGGAATTTTTAAAACAGTCTCTTTTCAATCTGCTGCATGAGGAAGCGTCGCCTTTGGTGGTCGAAACCGTTAAGTTGTTATCGACTTCAGACGACAGCGCCGCCTTGATTGAGATGGTGTTGCCGCAATTGGACGAACAACAAACCCACGATTTAACCTTGGCCTGCGGCCTGTTCGCACAGATTTTGAACATCGCCGAAGACGTGCACCACGAACGCCGCCGCCAAATCCACGAAGATGCCGGACACAACAGCGCCGAAGGCAGCCTGACAGAAACCGTGCGTAAACTCAAAGCCGGAAAAGTCAACGGCAAAGCGTTGCAACAACAACTGGACAATACAGTCGTTACCGCCGTTTTGACCGCGCACCCGACCGAAGTGCAACGCCAAACCGTCTTGAGCTTCAACCGCCGCATCCGCGCGCTGCTGCCGCAACGCGAACGCTGCACCAACCCTGACGCGCTGGCTCAGTTACGCCGAGAAATCGACACCGTGCTTTTGGGCTTGTGGCAGACCAGCGAAACGCGCCGCCACAAACTCAGCGTCAACGACGAGATCAACAACGGTGTATCCATCTTCCCAATGAGCTTCTTTGAAGCCCTGCCCAAACTCTACCGCACAATGGAACGTGATTTTCAGACGGCCTATCCCGGCGTCCGCGTTCCGAATATCCTTAAAATCGGCGGCTGGATCGGCGGCGACCGCGACGGCAACCCGTTCGTTTCTGCCGAAACCTTGCGTTTTGCGTTCAGACGACATGCCGACGCAGTGTTCCGTTTCTATCGTGGCGAACTCGACAAACTCTACCGCGAATTGCCGCTCTCCATCCGCCGCGTCAAAGTCAACGACGATGTGATGGCATTGGCCGCCCTCTCGCCTGACGAAGAAATCGCCCGCACCGAAGAGCCCTACCGCCGCGCCATCGCCTACATCATGGCACGCGCCATGGGCAAGGCACGCTCACTCGGTTTGGGCATGGGCTGCAAATTCGGCTTCCTCGAGCCTTATGCCACGGTTGAAGAGTTCCTCAACGACCTGAAAAAACTGCAACGCTCGCTCCACGAAAACGGCAGCCAACTGCTGGCAGAAGGCCGTCTGGCCGACATTATCCGCAGCGTGTCCGTGTTTGGCTTCCACATGATGCCGCTCGACCTGCGCCAACACGCAGGCAAACACGCCGATGTGGTTGCCGAGCTTTTCCAACACGCAGGCTTGGAAGACTACAACAGCCTGAACGAAGAGCAAAAACAAGCCGCCCTGTTGCGCGAATTGGGCCATCAACGTCCGCTGTACAGCCCGTTCATCACATACAGCGACCATACCCGCCACGAACTGGCAATTTTCAACGAAGCGCGTAAAATCAAAGACGAATTTGGCGAAGATGCCGTTACACAAAGCATTATTTCCAACTGCGAACAACCCAGCGACCTGCTCGCCTTGGCATTACTGCTGAAAGAAAGCGGCCTGTTGGTGGTAGAAAACGGCAAACCGCACAGCCGCATCAACATCGTGCCTCTATTTGAAACCATCGAAGCGCTCGAAAACGCCTGTCCGGTCATGGAAACCATGTTCCGCCTCGACTGGTATGATGCCCTGCTCGAAAGCCGCGGCAACATTCAAGAAATCATGCTCGGCTACTCCGACTCCAACAAAGACGGCGGCTACGTTACCAGCTCATGGTGTCTGTATCAGGCAGAGTTGGGCTTGGTCGAACTCTTCAAAAAATACGATGTCCGCATGCGCCTGTTCCACGGCCGCGGCGGCAGTGTAGGTCGCGGCGGCGGCCCTTCTTACCAAGCTATCTTGGCGCAACCTGCGGGCAGTGTTGCCGGACAAATCCGCATTACCGAGCAAGGCGAAGTCATTACCGCCAAATACGCCGACCCGGGCAATGCCCAACGCAACTTGGAAACCTTGGTTGCCGCGACTTTGGAAGCCAGCATCCTGCCGGACAAAAAAGACCCTGATGACAAACTGATGCAGGACTTGTCGGACGTATCGTTCAAATACTACCGCGAACTGATTACCCACCCCGACTTCATCGACTACTTCCTGCAAACCAGCCCGATTCAGGAAATCGCCACCCTCAACCTTGGCAGCCGTCCCGCCAGCCGCAAAACCTTGGCGCGGATTCAGGACTTGCGTGCAATTCCGTGGGTATTCTCATGGATGCAAAACCGCCTCATGCTGCCGGCTTGGTACGGTTTCGGCAGCGCAGTGGAAACCTTGTGCGAAGGCAATCCCGACACACTGACCGCCCTGCGCGAACATGCCCAAAGCAATCCGTTCTTCCAAGCCATGCTCTCCAATATGGAACAAGTCATGGCGAAAACCGACATCACTTTGGCGGAAAACTACGCCGGCTTGAGCGAATCGCCCGATAAAGCAAAAGTCATCTTCGGCATGATCAAGGAAGAATACCAACGCAGCCGCAAAGCACTGCTCGACCTGCTGCAAACCGAAGAGCTCCTGCGCGACAACCGCAGCCTCGCCCGTTCGCTTGCCTTGAGGATTCCATATTTGAACGCTCTCAACGGCCTGCAAGTCGCCATGCTCAAACGCCTGCGCAAAGAGCCCGATAATCCGCACGCCCTTCTGATGGTTCACTTGACCATCAACGGCGTAGCGCAAGGTTTGCGTAATACCGGTTAAGGCAGTACGGAAAAAAGGCCGTCTGAAACAATTTTCAGACGGCCTTTTTATGATGAATATACACCAGCATTGCGGCTGTTTTGAGTACCTCTACAATATGCTATAATCCGCCGTTAAACTTTTATCTTTTCAGGAAAAACCATGAGCTTGAAATGCGGTATCGTCGGTTTGCCCAACGTCGGCAAATCCACCCTCTTTAACGCGCTGACCCAATCGGGTATCGAAGCGGCAAACTATCCTTTCTGTACCATCGAACCCAACGTCGGCATCGTTGAAGTCCCTGATCCGCGTATGGCCGAATTGGCAAAAATCGTCAATCCGCAAAAAATGCAGCCCGCCATCGTCGAATTTGTCGACATCGCCGGTTTGGTTGCAGGTGCGAGCAAAGGCGAAGGCTTAGGCAACCAGTTCCTCGCCAACATCCGTGAAACTGACGCGATTGTTAACGTCGTGCGTTGCTTTGACGACGACAACATCGTCCATGTCGCAGGCAAAGTCGATCCGATTGCCGACATCGAAACCATCGGCACCGAGTTGGCACTGGCTGACTTAGCCAGCGTCGAAAAAACCATCGTCCGCGAAGAAAAACGTGCACGCTCAGGCGACAAAGACGCGCAAAAACTGGTCGATCTGTGCAAAAAACTGCTACCTCATCTGGACGAAGGCAAGCCTGTACGCTCCTTCGGCTTAGACGCAGAAGAACTCGCCATGCTCAAACCACTGTTCTTGCTGACTGCCAAACCTGCCATGTATGTCGGCAACGTTTCCGAAGACGGTTTTGAAAACAACCCGCACCTCGACCGCCTGAAAGAATTGGCTGCAAAAGAAAACGCGCCGGTTGTGGCCGTATGTGCCGCGATGGAAAGCGAAATCGCCGAATTGGAAGACGATGAAAAAGCCGAATTCCTCGCCGAAATGGGCTTGGAAGAACCGGGCCTGAACCGTCTGATTCGTGCCGGCTACGACCTCTTAGGCCTGCAAACCTACTTTACCGCCGGCGTAAAAGAAGTCCGCGCTTGGACCATCCACAAAGGCGACACTGCGCCACAAGCCGCCGGCGTAATTCACACCGACTTTGAACGCGGCTTCATCCGTGCCCAAGTTATCTCCTACGAAGACTTCATCGCTTTAGGCGGCGAAGCCAAAGCCAAAGAAGCAGGCAAAATGCGTGTGGAAGGCAAAGAATACGTCGTACAAGACGGCGATGTGATGCACTTCTTGTTTAACGTGTAAGTAAGGTCGTCTGAAAGCATAAAGAATGCAAATCAAATTTGGTAGGCTAAGCTTTTCTTAGCCTACCTTCCTTCAAAGTTTAGGGAAAATGTCTAATATCAATCTTATAGATATTGTAAAAAATATATTTTATTTTATTGGTTCGTCAGCAGGATTATTTGCGGTTCTTCGCCCAGTATTTGAAAGCAAACTTCAACAAGATATTCGAAATGCTAGGAAAATAATTGAACGAATTGGAGAAAATAGGATTTTATACTTAGATTCAAGTATTTATTCCCATCGTTGTGTTTCTAGTGAATTTTTTGTAGATATAGATATTTTAAGTAATGATATTAGCGAGAAAAAACAATGCACACGCTTTTCCAGTCATATTTCATGCTATTTCGATACCGAACTAAAAGAAATTATAAATGAATATATCAACCTAAGAAGCTACATACAAGTTCCGGAATGGGAGCCTAGATACAATGACGATAATGGAAAATCAGCGTGGTATTTCAATAAGAAAGCTGAAAGTTTTTATCCATCAGGAGAGCATTTTCCCGCTAACTATCCGAAACATTTAGAAGAAGCTGCTAAAATAGCTGACAAAATAAAAATAAGATTTTTAAGATTCCAAGCATTAACTGAGCTTCATTACATAGAAACAATTTTTCACAAATGGACCGTAGCTAAATTATATAAAAAACATAACTTGACCGTATAAATAATGTTCAAAAGATCAAAAATTTAGAAATAATTAAATTCATGAAATTGCTAAATCAATATCTAGCCTATTTTAATCAACGGAAGTTTCAATGAAATCAGTTATCCAAGACCTACAATCGCGTGGCTTAATCGCCCAAACTACCGACATCGAAGCCTTAGACGCTTTGTTGAACGAACAAAAAATTTCCCTCTATTGCGGTTTTGACCCGACAGCAGACAGCCTGCACATCGGCCACTTGCTGCCTGTATTGGCATTGCGCCGTTTCCAACAAGCCGGCCATACGCCGATTGCTTTGGTGGGCGGCGCGACCGGCATGATTGGCGACCCAAGCTTTAAAGCCGCCGAACGCAGCTTGAATTCTGCCGAAACCGTTGCCGGTTGGGTTGAAAGCATCCGCAACCAACTGACCCCTTTCTTAAGCTTTGATGGCGACAATGCGGCCATTATGGCCAATAATGCCGACTGGTTCGGCAGCATGAACTGCCTCGACTTCCTGCGCGACATCGGCAAGCATTTCTCCGTCAACGCCATGCTGAACAAGGAATCTGTCAAACAGCGTATCGAGCGCGACGATGTGGGTATTTCCTTCACCGAATTCGCCTATTCCCTGCTGCAAGGCTACGACTTTGCCGAATTGAACAAACGCCACGGCGCGGTTTTGGAAATCGGCGGTTCCGACCAATGGGGCAACATCACTGCCGGTATCGACTTGACCCGCCGTCTGCACCAAAAACAAGTATTCGGCCTGACCCTGCCTTTGGTAACCAAATCAGATGGCACCAAATTCGGCAAAACCGAAGGTGGCGCAGTATGGTTGAACGCGAAGAAAACTTCTCCGTATCAGTTCTACCAATTCTGGCTGAAAGTGGCCGATGCCGATGTGTATAAATTCCTGAAATACTTTACCTTCCTGTCTATCGAAGAAATCGACGCCATCGAAGCCAAAGACAAAGCCAGCGGCACCAAACCTGAAGCGCAACGCATTCTTGCAGAGGAAATGACCCGCTTGATTCACGGCGAAGAAGCCCTTGCCGCCGCCCAACGCATTTCTGAAAGCCTGTTTGCCGAAGACCAAAGCCATCTCACCGAAAGCGACTTCGAGCAGCTGGCACTCGACGGCCTGCCGACTTTTGAAGTTTCCGAGAGCCTCAACGTGGTGGAAACTTTGGTGAAAACCGGTTTGGCGTCTTCCAACAAAGAAGCGCGCGGCTTTGTTAACAGCAAAGCGGTTTTGCTCAACGGCAAACCTGCCGAAGCCAACAATCCGAACCATGCCGCTGAAAAACCTGACGATGCCTACATGCTGACCGACGAACACAAACGTTTCGGCAAATACACCATCGTCCGCCGCGGCAAACGCAACCACGCTTTGTTGGTTTGGAAATAATCTTGAAACATTAAACGCATCGTTTAAAATAATCATGCCGTCTGAAATCAGCCACGCTTTTTTCAGACGGCATTTTCTATTGATGATATTCAGTTCTCCCAAAAAGAAAGGGCAGGTTTTGCACCTGCCCTTCTATTAAGTTATCCAATTTCTTTAAGAAACTTTTATCGCTTGCTTACTGCAAACGCTCATTTTCTTGGCGTACGGCATTCACCACATCCGCGCCAAACAAAGCGTTGACATCGGTTTCATCAAACACATACTTGGTATGGCAGAAATCGCAATCGATTTGAATGCTGCCTTGTTCTGCCACCACGCCGCCTACTTCCTGACCGCCAAGCATCAACAGCATATCGCTGACTTTGCCGCGGGAGCAGGTGCAGGCAAATTCAATGGCTTCCGGTTCAAAAACGCGGGGCGGGGTTTCATGGTAAAGGCGGTAAAGGGCATGATGCGCATCCAAACCAGTCAACTCTTGCGGAGTAAGCGTTTGTGCAAGCGTGGTCACATGTTCCCATGCGGCATCATCCAATTCTTCTTCCGGCAGGCGTTGCAGCAATAATGCACCTGCGGCTTGGTCGTCGGCGGCAAGCGTAATATAGGTATCGAGCTGCTCGGAACGTTTCATATAGTTGACCAGCATTTGCGCAATGCTGTCGCCTTCCAGCGGCACAACACCTTGCCAAGGGTCGGCATCTTTAGGCTGATGGGTCAAAACGAACACGCTGTTTTCGCCTAACAGCGCAGTCAGGCTTTCATCATCACGGATTTCAGCAGTTTCGTCCCAACGCGCGGTAGCACGGACAGTATTTTCAGAAGTCGCTTCCACCACCAACATTTTCAGACGGCCCTGACCTTGAACCTGAACAATCAGCGTACCTTCGTTTTTAAGGTTGGCAGACAATAAAGAACCGGCGGCCAACAATTCGCCCAATGCACGACGGATGGCGATAGGATAATGTTTTTGGTTGACGATGTGGTGCCAAACTTTTTCGAGGCGGATGTGCATACCGCGGATAGGCATATCGTCGAAGATAAAGCGTGTACGGATATCGCTGTGATTTTGTGTCATGTCAGTCTCTGAAAATAAATCAATGAATGCCGCTTATATGGTTGCAGCGGCGGATAAATCAAGCGAAACCGCGTTTGATGTTTTTCTAGTTTGTTTGGAAACAAGGGTTTAACGCAAAATAACAGCAGTTTTTTTGCCAAAAAGACGGTTTTTGAATACAATCAAGCAGATAACAAGAGAATGATACGGGATAACATCTCAGAAACCGGCAATGTGCCTGCAATCGGCAGGGAATGCCTTCTGAAACGGAAGTTTTTATAATGAATTTTTTACTCCGGCTCGCAGCAGTTTGGACTTCGGTCGCCATGCTTGCGAGCGTCAATTTTTCTTACGCCGATGATTTGGAAAACCTGATTACCACCCGTCAGCGTGTTTTAAACCAATTCAACGACAACGCCAACGTTTACGGCAATACGCGTCAGGCAACACCTGTCCATCCCACCAATACCTATCCTGCTGCAAGCAACAATACGCGCGCACCTTCGGGCAATGCAGATGAGTTAATCGGCAGCGCCATGGGCTTGCTCGGCGTGGCCTACCGCTACGGCGGCACATCAGCCTCTACCGGCTTTGACTGCAGCGGCTTCATGCAACACATCTTTAAACGCGCCATGGGCGTAAACCTGCCGCGCACCTCTGCCGAACAGGCGCAAATGGGCGTTGCCGTGAACCGTTCCGAGTTGCAGCCGGGCGACATGGTCTTTTTCCGCACCATGGGTCGCGGCCGTATTTCCCACGTCGGCCTTTACATCGGCAACAACAATTTCATTCACGCGCCGAGAACGGGCAAACGTATCGAAATTACCAGCCTCGGCCACAAATATTGGAACGGAAAATACGCCTTTGCCCGCCGCGTGAAGAAAAACGACCCATCCCGTTTCTTGAATTGAGGTGCACGATGGCGATGCCGCAAATGCCCAAATGGTATGACGACGACGGTCAGATTGTTTCCTGCACCGAAAAAGTCAAAGTCATGACCGAAAACTTGAACGAACTGTACCAAATAGCGCAGGACGCCTTTGAAGACGCCCTGCTGATGGGTTGCTCCGAAAAACAGTTGCGCGAATACTTCCGCGACTTAATGGCCGGGCTGGAAAACCCTTATCAAAAAAACGGTTAGTTATTCAATCCATACAAAAAAAGGCCGTCTGAAAGTTTCTCAGACGGCCTTTTTTTATCGGGCATATCCCCTACCCTATTGCTAACATTCCACCACGCGCACGGATACAGGTATGGCTTTTTTCTGCAAGGTAATGGCCAAGCCTGCGAGCGAGGTTTCTTTATAGGTTGCCTTCATATCGCGGCCGGTTTGCAACATGGTTTGAATCACTTCATCAAGTGAGACTTTTTTGTCTATGCCATCTTCCAAAAGCGCGAGGGTGGCGAGCTTGAGGGCTTTTTCGGCGGCGATGCCGTTGCGCTCGATACAGGGGATTTGCACCAAGCCGCCGACAGGGTCGCAGGTCAAGCCCAAGTGGTGTTCCATCGCCATTTCGGCGGCGTTTTCCACTTGTTTCGGGGTACCGCCGATAACTTCGGCGTATGCACCTGCTGCCATAGAACATGCCACGCCGACTTCGCCTTGGCAACCAACGTCCGCACCGGAAATCGACGCATTGGTTTTGTACAAAATACCGATGGCGCCGGCAGTCAGCAGGAAGTCCTCTACACGCGATTGGTTGGCGTGCGGATTAAATTTGCGGAAATAGTGTAAGACGGCAGGAATAATGCCTGCCGCGCCGTTGGTCGGTGCGGTTACGACGCGGCCGCCAGCGGCGTTTTCTTCATTGACCGCCATGGCGTACACCATCGGCCAAAGTTGGGTATTGACGATTTCGCTCTCGCGTAGGACTTTGAGTTTAGCTGCCAACTGCGGCGCGCGGCGGCGCACATTCAAGCCGCCCGGCAATTGCCCTTCCGCACCCAAGCCGCGCTTGATGCAGTTTTCCATCACATCGGCCACGGCAGCCACACGGCGGCGCACTTCCACTTCATCGCAACCTGCCAACGCTGCTTCATTGGCCAACACGACTTCGGAAATATTCAACTGGTTCAGACGGCATTGTGCCAGCAACTCATCACAGTTTTTGTATGGATACGGCACATCGGCATTTTCCTGCGCCTCTTGTGCAAACCCTTCGTCTGTAACGACAAAACCGCCGCCGACCGAATAATAGATCTGCTCTTTCAGCTTCAGGCCGTCTGAATGGTAGGCGATAAAGTTCAAACCGTTCGGATGTTTGGGCAACACTTTGTCGCCGCGGATATCCAAATCTTTTTCAGGATTGAAGGCCATTTCACGGCCGTTGAGTTTTAAAACGTGCTGCGTGCGGATACGTTCCAAGCGTTGAGGGATGTCCGCAAGCGGGATATCGTGCGGCAGGCTGCCTTCCAAACCGAGCAATAATGCGTCGAATGTGCCGTGTCCGATACCGGTCAAAGCAAGTGAACCGTACACTTCAATGACAATGCGCGCCACTTGTGTATCCAAGTTTTCGGCATTCAGCAAATCAGCAAAAGCGGCCGCGGCCTTCATCGGGCCGACGGTGTGCGAGCTGGACGGGCCGATGCCGATTTTGAAAATATCAAAGATGCTGATCATAATTTTCCTATTATTGTGTGTGCGGGCTGTGTTTTTCAGACGGCCTTAAGGCCTAAAGAGGAATCTTGTGCGCCGCTTGCCAATGCAAGTACCAAATGTCCGACAGTCATCAAAGGATCACCTGCTTCCGGCGAGGTGTATTTCAGCATCAGCGGTTTTTTACGCAAGGGTTCGTAATGGCTGACTTTACAATGCGGGTCTTCCAAACTTGTAGAACCGGCGCGGTATCTGTATGCCAACAGCCGTAAATCGTTCAAGTCCATCTTCATGCCGTTGTCCAGCAATTCGCGCAACTGGTTTTCCCAGGCAATATCGTTGCTTCCGTCTTTAATGGCAATCAAGATGGACTTTTCGAGGATTTTTTTGATGTGCTGGTTCAAGGAGCGGATTGGGAAATGCCCCAGCCACAACAAATCGGTCTCCGCAAATTGGGCGGAAAACTGCTCGATAAACCAGGAATGTAAACCTCGATAATCCGGCGAATGAAACAGGGTTGATTTAACCTTGTTGCCATCTTTATCCAACATGTAATGGCAGCCGATAATCACGCTGCAAGATTCGGCAGCCCATCTAGGAATAATGACTTTGGGGGTAAAGAGCGTTTCGAGGCGTTGCTCGGTAAATTGAGTGGTGAAATCGGGATTGTATTGCAACGATGTCGGCAAATAGCCGCGCCAAAGGTACATGCCGATCCTGTTTTCGCCGATGACATCCAAAAGTTGTTCCAGCATGATACGGCTAGGACATGAAATAAATTCGTCCGCATCCAGCGGAAAAACGAAATCTATCGCTTCATCTTTTGCTACAAGCTGCTTCATAAGCAGGTTTACCAATTGCTCTTGATTGTACTTGAGCGCTTGATATTGATAGATAAATATCGGCAAACCTTCTTCTTTCAATTGAATCAGGATTTCCCTTGTTCCATCGCTGCTGCCGTGATCGATGATGTGCATTTCATCCATCAGCTCGAGATTATGACGGACAAACGATTCGATAACGTCGTTTTCGTTGCGCACCATGCTGATGCTGATTAGTTTTTTTCCCATAAATTATGCAATGTATTGATAGGTTTTAATCATTTTTCAGACGGCCTTAATCCAGCCGGCAATGCGTTTTTCAATCGCTTCGGCACTCAAACCCAAGTCGTCCAGCAGTTTTTTCGGGTCGCCGTGTTCGGTAACTTTGTCTTCTACACCCAACAGCAACACCGGTTTGCAGATGCCGTGTTTCGCCAACACTTCCAACACCGCGCTGCCTGCGCCGCCTTGTTCGGCATTCTCTTCAGCGGTAACGATGTAGTCATGGCTTCGGGCAAGACGGACGATCAGTTCTTCATCTATCGGTTTGACAAAGCGCATATCGGCAACGGTCGCGTTCAGCTTGTCGGCGGCGGTCAATGATGGGGCAACCATGCTGCCAAAGGCGATAATGGCAATTTTCTCGCCTTCGCGACGGATGATGCCTTTACCGATTTCAACGGTTTCCAGGCCGTCTGAAACGGTTGCGCCCGTGCCTGTACCGCGCGGATAACGGACGGCAGACGGCGAATTTGCCTGATAGCAGGTTGAGAGCAGCAGGCGGCATTCGTTTTCGTCGCTTGGTGCGGCAATAATCATATTCGGCACGCAACGCAAAAAGCTCAAGTCGTACAAACCGGCATGGGTCGGGCCGTCTGCACCGACAATACCTGCACGGTCGATGGCGAACAAAACAGGTAGGTTTTGCAAAGCAACGTCATGTACCAACTGGTCGTAAGCGCGTTGCAGGAAAGTGGAGTAAATCGCCACGACGGGCTTGATGCCTTCACATGCCAAACCGCCGGCAAAGGTAACGGCGTGTTGCTCGGCGATGCCGACGTCGAAATAGCGGTCGGGGAATCGCTGTTCAAACTCAACCAAGCCGCTGCCCTCGCGCATGGCAGGCGTGATGGCAACCAAACGCTCGTCAGCCGCCGCTTGGTCGCACAGCCATTGGCCGAAAACTTGCGTATAAGTCGGTTTGGCCGCGGCAGGTTTGACTTCCGGCGCAGGCACTTCGCTCGGCAGCTTGGAGACAGCATGGTATTTGACAGGGTCGTTTTCGGCGAATTTGTAGCCGTTGCCTTTTTTGGTGATGACGTGCAGCAACTGAGGGCCTTTGCGGCCGCGCAAGTCTTTTAATACGTCCACCAGATTTTCAACGTTGTGGCCGTCCACCGGGCCGGTGTAACGGAAACCGAAGTTTTCAAACAAAGACAGCGACTGTTTGGCATGTTCCGCTTCGCCTGCCAAGGTTTTGATTTTGTTTTCGACTTTTTGGGCAAGCTCCATCGCTCCGGGCAATTTATCTAATACTTTGCTCGATTGGGCTTTGATGGTGCTCAATAGGCCGTGCATATCGCGCACGACGTTGCTGGCAAGATATTTCGGCAGCGCGCCGACATTGGGGGAAATCGACATTTCGTTGTCGTTGAGGATAACCAGCAAATCGACATCCATATCGCCTGCGCAGTTCAGGGCTTCAAACGCCTGACCCGCCGTCATGGCGCCGTCGCCGATGATAGCGACGCTGCGGCGGTTATTGCCCAACTGTTTGTCCGCAACGGCCATGCCCAAAGCCGCGCCTATGGATGTGGAAGAATGCCCCACGCCGAACGCGTCGTATTCCGACTCGCTGCGTTTTGGGAAACCCGCCAAACCGCCGTATTGGCGCATGGTGTGCATTTGATTTTTGCGGCCGGTGAGGATTTTGTGCGGATAGCTTTGATGGCCGACATCCCAGACCAAATGGTCTTCTGGCGTGTCGTACACATAATGCAGCGCCACCGTCAGCTCGACCGCGCCCAAGTTACTGGCGAAATGGCCGCCCGTCTTACCGACGGAATCCAACAGAAATTCGCGCAATTCGGCGGCGACTTGCGGCAGCTGTTTTTTCTCCAGACAGCGCAAATCCTGAGGCGTATCGATAATATCGAGCAAAGGGCTTGGGTTCATGATTTTTGGCGGTGATTTTTTGTGTAACGGACGATTATATCAAGAGATTGCACAACTTGTTACAAATGCTTTCAGACGGCCCGAACCTTTATCCTTTATAATACTGCCAACTGAAAACACAAGGCCGTCTGAAATGACCCAAAACGCAAACAACCTCTGCTGGCTCGATATGGAAATGACCGGCCTCAACCCGGAACACGACCGCATTATCGAAGTCGCCATGATCATTACCGATTCCGATTTGAACGTACTGGCACAATCGGACGTTTACGTCATCCATCAAAGCGACGAGTTGCTCGACGGCATGGACGAGTGGAACACCGCCACCCACGGCCGCACCGGTCTGACCCAACGCGTGCGCGAATCCAAACTGACCGAAGCTGAAGTCGAGCAAAACCTGTTGGACTTCATGTCCGCATGGATACCCGAGAAATCCACGCCCATGTGCGGCAACTCCATCCATCAAGACCGCCGCTTCATGGTCAAATACATGCCGCGTTTGGAAGCCTATTTCCACTACCGCAACTTAGACGTGTCCACGCTGAAAGAGTTGGCCAAACGCTGGAATCCGGCCGTCGCCAAAAGCGTGGTCAAACGCGGTTCGCACAAGGCATTGGACGACATCCTCGAAAGCATCGAAGAAATGCGCCATTATCGCGAGCATTTCCTCAAACTCCCTTCCGAACAATAATCCCAAGGTCGTCTGAAACAGGTTTTACACCGTTCAGACGGCCTCATCAGCTTCCCTCATCTCATGAAAATCACCAAAATTTTTACCTTCGATTCCTCGCACATGCTCGACGGGCATGACGGCAAATGCCAAAACCTGCACGGCCACACCTACAAACTCGAAATCACTGTCTCCGCGCCCGTTATCCAAGGCGGCGCAAAAGACGGCATGGTGATGGACTTTACCGACCTGAAATCCATCGTCAAACAACACATCAACGACCCGTTCGACCATGCCTTCATCTATCACGGCAACAACGAACGCGAAAGCCAAATCGCCGCGCTTTTGGAAGGCTGGAACATGAAAACCCTGCGCCTGCCCTGCCGCACCACCGCCGAAAACATGAGCGTAGAAATGTATGGCCGTCTGAAAAACGCCGGTGTCAAAGTGTGCAGCGTGAAACTATGGGAAACGCCGACCTCGTATGCGGAATATGAAGGGGAATAAACCGGCATTTTGTATTTTTTCAGACGGCCTGTTCCCCCAACATATCCATACGCTAAACATCAAAAGGAATCTTCATGAAAATCATCTCCACCCTCCTCGTCCTTTTCGTCGCTGTCGAACACTTCTACATCGCCTGGCTCGAAATGACGCAAATCCCAAGCGAAAAAGCGTCAGAGCTGTTCAACATGCCTTACGAATTTATGGAACAAAAACGCGTACAAACCCTGTTTTCCAACCAAGGCCTGTACAACGGCTTCCTCGCCATCGGCTTGGTATGGGCGCGCTTTGCCGCACCCGACAACGCGGTTTACGGCGCGACCATCCTGTTCCTCGGCTTCGTCCTCATCGCCGCCGCATGGGGCGCGTTTTCATCCGGCAACAAAAGCATTTTGCTCAAACAAGGCTTGCCGGCATTTTTGGCCGCAGCAGCCGTCATTGCCGCTTAAGCACACCCAGCCATTCTTTCCTATTGAACTGACAGAAAGAATGGCTGCCTCAACCGATTTCTCAAAACGCTTCACCACAACGATTCAATCCCACACACCCGACATTCATGACCATTCACATCACGCCGAACAATCCCCAATACCGCATTGTCGAAATCTTTGAAAGCCTGCAAGGCGAAGGCTGGAATACAGGCATGCCCGCCGTTTTCATCCGTTTGGGCAAATGCAATCTCGCGTGCAGCTGGTGCGATACCGACTACCTTAAATTCGGCATGATGAGCCTGTCCGATATTTTAGGCCGTCTGAAAACCTACACGGCGCGCAACATCATCATTACCGGCGGCGAACCTACCATCCAACCGCATTTGGATACCCTGCTCAATGCACTCAAAGCCGAAGGCTATTTCCTGTGTATCGAAACCAACGGCCTCAACCCCGCACCGCCGCAAATCGACTACGTTGCCACCAGCCCTAAAGCCTGCTACGCCGCCAAATATGAATCCGGCTGCATCGAAAAAGCCGACGAAGTGCGCATTGTTGCCGACGGCGATGTCATTGCGTTTTGCCAAGAGATGGAACGCAAAATCCGCGCCCAACATTACTACCTCTCGCCTTGCGAGCAAGACGGTGTGATGAATATCTACGACACCATCCGCCAAATCGGCGTATTAAACAGCCGACCCGACGCCCCCGTCCATTGGCAATTGAGCGTACAAACGCATAAATGGGCAGGAATAGAATAATTCGTTTGAAATCAATTAAAAACAAAACCTTTACAAAATATTGAATGTAAATACCATTCGATATTCGACCAAATGCACTACTGGCAAAGCTCTCAGGCCGTCTGAAAACCCAATTTCAGACGGCCTTTTTTGTTACAAACCTCTTGACCGATTACATAAGATTACGTAAAGTGTGCAACAGTTTTCATAAATTGGTAAAACCAATTTACCTGATAACTGGTTGCATCTAAAAAAGTGGCAATCTTTATTCGAAAAACATCTATTACTCAACACATCGCATCAAACCGCCATTGATTGACGGTTATGGTGCCCGTTGCCCCGAGGATATTCCTATGGCTCTCTTTCTCAGTATTTTTCCCATCGTGCTGCTGATTTGGCTGATGGTTAAGAAAAACAGTATGCCGTCCTATGTCGCGCTACCGATTACCGCCGCGCTGATTTATGCCATCAAACTGTTTTATTTCGGCGACAATGCCATGTTGCTCAACGCAACGGCAGCGTCCGGCCTCGTCTCTACCCTGACCCCGATTACCGTGATTTTCGGTGCCATTATGTTCAACCGCATGATGGAAACCACCGGCTGTATCGACGTCATCCGCAAATGGCTGGCTACCATCAGCCCGAATCCGATTGCCCAGTTGATGATCATCGGCTGGTCTTTCGCCTTTATGATTGAAGGCGCATCCGGTTTCGGTACGCCTGCCGCCATTGCCGCGCCAATCCTGATGAGCTTGGGCTTCAACCCGTTAAAAGTAGCCATCTTCACTTTGGTCATGAACTCCGTACCCGTGTCCTTCGGTGCAGTAGGTACCCCGACTTGGTTCGGCTTCGCGCCTTTGGGCTTGGATCAAAAGAGCATTATGGAAATCGGTATGCAAACCGGCGTAATGCACTTCTTTGCTGGTTTTATCATCCCTGTGATCGGCTTGAGCTTCATCGTACCTTGGGCTGAAATCCGCAAAAACTTGGGCTTTATCGGTATCGCCGTATTCTCCTGTACCCTTCCTTACGTTGCATTGGCAATGGTCAATGAAGAATTCCCATCTCTGGTTGCCGGCGCAATCGGCCTGATGGTTTCCGTATTCGCAGCAAACCGCGGCTGGGGCTTGAGCAAAGATTACGCCAAAGACCCGAATGCAGAAAAAGTACCTTTCGCACAAGTTGCCAAAGCACTGGCTCCTTTGGGTATGCTGATCGGCATGCTGGTGGTCACCCGCATCAAACAGCTGGGCATCAAAGGCCTGCTGACCAGCAAAGAAGAATGGTTCAGCTTCCAACTGCCGTTTGATTTGTCCAAAATCACCGTCAGCGACTCCCTGACCATCACCTTCGGCAACATCTTCGGCCAAGGCGTCAACGCTTCCTACCAAACCCTCTACGTTCCGGCTTGGATTCCGTTTGTCTTCACCGTTTGGATTTGCATCCTGCTGTACAAAACCAAATTCAAAGACGCATGGTCTTTCTACGCTGCAACCTTCAACCAAACCAAAAAACCTCTGCTTGCCCTGATGGGTGCGCTGATTATGGTTCAACTGATGATGGTTGGCGGCGACGACTCCATGGTGAAAATCATCGGTAAAGAATTTGCCAATATGGCCGGCGAACACTGGGTGTACTTCTCCCCATACTTGGGTGCAATCGGTGCATTCTTCTCAGGCTCCAACACTGTATCCAACCTGACCTTTGGTCCGATTCAACAACAAATCGCGCTTGATACCGGCCTGTCCGTTACCCTCATCCTCGCCCTGCAATCCGTTGGCGGCGCAATGGGCAACATGGTCTGCATCAACAACATCATCGCCGTGTGCAGCGTGTTGAACGTAAACAACGCCGAAGGCGCCATCATCAAGAAAACTGTGATCCCGATGAGCATCTATGGCATCATCGCTGTGACTATCGCTTCAATTTTCTTCTTGTAAACAGCTTCATATCAAAGGCCGTCTGAATATTCAGACGGCCTTTTTTGTATTCTTTCGCTATATTTCTTAAAGAATCATTAATGTATATATTCCGCAACAACCCGCATCACCACTTTGCAACACCAAATTACGAACAACTTTCTATTAATAAACAATCGGGTAAGCATAAGTAAACACTGTTTTGCAATTTACCTAATTGCCACTACCGACAAAACGCCTAAAATACGCTTCATCTGCAAACGGAAACCCTTTCTCACTTTGCAAGATAACACACAACCCTCATATGGAGCTTAGATCATGAAATTACTTTCTGTTATCACTGCAGCCGCATTGGCTACTGTTTCCTTCTCTGCTGCCGCTGCGCCTGCCGGCTTCGTTTCTTACCGTTGTGACGGCGGCAAATCACTGAACGTGATGTACGGTTTCGACCGCAGCGGTCGCGCAGTTACTGCCGACGTAAACGCCGGTGGTAAAAAAGCCTCTTTGGTTGTCGACAAAAAACGTTCTGACAGCACTGGCACTACTTTCACCAACCGTAAAGGCTATGTAATGTCTGCCGGTTTCATCGACAAAAACACCCACACTACTTCTGAAGTAGTTGGCGTGAACGCCCCTAACGGCTCATTCCTGGTGAAAAACTGCGAACCACGTCCACGTTAATCCCAGTTTTCCTATTTAACCGAATCATCCCGGTTTAATCAAAAGGCCGTCTGAAAAACAATTTTCAGACGGCCTTTTGATTCAATCCTATAAAAAAGAGCGTGTACCATACACGCTCTTTTTGTTTGTTCACACACCAATTAAATACGCATCGGCATTACGATGTATTTGAAATTCGGATTGTTCGGCACGGTAAATAATGTTGAACGGTTGGCATCGCCAAAGGCAAGCTGCATATCATCGGAGTGGATGTTACGCAACACATCCATCAGGTAGCCGATGTTGAAACCGACTTCGAGTTCTCCGCCTTGATAAGCGATTTCCAACTCTTCGCGCGCTTCTTCCTGCTCGTTGTTGCTACATACGACACTCAGCAAACCAGGCTGCAGGAACAGCCGCGCACCGCGGAATTTTTCATTGGCAAGAATGGCGGCACGTTCAAGCGCACCCAAAAGCTGGGTACGCGATACGAGGAAAATCTTGTCATTATCCAAAGGAATCACGCGGTTAAAGTCAGGGAATTTGCCGTCGATGACTTTGCTGACAATGGTCGTGCCATTGCATTGGAAGCGTACTTGATTGTCCAAAAGCTCAACGGTGATGGACTCGGATGGATTGTTCAACAGCTTGAAGAGTTCCAATACCGTTTTACGCGGCAGGATCACTTCCGTTTTCGGCAGTTCTGCTTCAATTTGGCTGGCCGCATAAGCAAGGCGGTGGCCGTCGGTTGCAACAAGGCGCAGCTGGTTTCCTTCAACCTGCATCAGCAAGCCGTTGAGGTAATAGCGGATATCTTGAACTGCCATGCTGTATTGCACTTGCGAAAGCATGGTTTTGAAGGTTTCTTGAGTCAGCGAGAAAGTCGCGCTGACGTCGCTGCCGACGTTCATCAACGGAAAGTCTTCAGCCGGCAGGGTTTGCAGGGCAAAACGGGATTTGCCCGCGCGCAAAGTCAAACGGTTGTCCGCCCAATCCAGTGACACCAACGCACTGTCAGGCAGGGCGCGCAAAATGTCTTGGAATTTTTTAGCGTTGGTCGTAATGCGGAAATCGCCTGCCTGACTTTCAGGGCCGGCGGTATTGATTTGGATTTCCAAGTCGGTTGCCAAAAGTTTGGTTTGTCCGTCTTTGCTTTCCAGCAACACATTGGACAAAATCGGCAGAGTATGGCGACGTTCGACAATACCGGTAACGGCTTGCAACGGCTTGAGCAGACTGTCGCGATCGGCTTGTAAAATCAGCATGTTCCATTCCTTTGAATTTGAAATCGGTTGATTTGGGTATTTTAAAATATTTTTTGTATTCAGACGGCCTCACATTGACATCAGGCCGTCTGAATATTGCATTGGGTCAGTTCTGAATCAAAATCAGCAGTTTTTCGTAGTCTTGTGCCAATTCGGGATCTTCTTCACGCAGTTTCGCCACCGCTTTGACACCGTGCATCACGGTCGTGTGGTCGCGGCCGCCAAAGGCATCGCCGATAGAAGGCAGGCTGAGCGTGGTCAGCTCTTTGGTCAGGCTCATGGCAACTTGGCGCGGACGGGCAATGTTGCGCGTACGTTTTTTGCCTAATATATCGCTGATTTTAATACGGTAGTATTTGGCTATCGCATCGATGATGATGTCTGCGGTAATGACTTTGTGTTTTTCGGCAATAATATCCTGTAAAGCCGTACGCGCCAAATCCATGTCGATGACAGGACGATTCATAAAACGGCTGCTGGCGCTGACACGGTTGAACGCACCTTCCAGCTCACGCACATTGGAGCGGATCAGATTGGCGATAAACAGAGCGGCTTCGTCTTCGATACTGATACCGGCTGCTTCTGCCTTTTTCTGCAAAATCGCCACGCGCATTTCCAATTCGGGCGGTTCAAGTTCCAACGTCAAACCCCATGAGAAACGGGATTTGAGACGGTCGTCCATGCCCTCGATTTTGGCAGGCAATACGTCGCACGTCAGAATCAGCTGTTTTTTCTCGTTGTGGAAATGGTTGTACAGATAGAAGAATTCTTCCATCGTGCGGTCTTTGCCTTTGATGAACTGAATATCGTCGATAATCAGCAGGTCATATTGTTTGTATTGTTGCTTGAATACATCGTAAGTATTGTTGCGCACAGCCTTCATAAAGCTGCGGATATAGTCGTCCGAGTGCATATAGCGCACTTTGGCATCAGGACGGTTTTTCAACAATTCGTTGCCGATGGCCTGCACCAAGTGGGTTTTACCCAAACCAGTACTGCCGTATAAGAAAAACGGGTTGTAGCCCTGCCCCGGATTTTCAGCAATCGCTTGGGCGGCTGCGGCGGCAAGGCGGTTGCCCTTACCTTCCACCAAAGTTTCAAATGTATAGTCGCGCGACAGATTGGTCTGTTCGTAGCGCGCTTCTTCCGCATCGTGTTGTGCGTCGGTTTTGGCTTTGGCAACTGCTTTAGACTCAGCCGGAGCGGCAGTTTGCACTTGAGGCTCATGCGGCAGGTTTTTCATGCGTTGTGCCAAAATCTCGGCAGCCGTCATGGCAGTGGCAGGCTTGGAAACCGTTTCAGACGGCCTATCTTCTTCCATTGGCGCAGCAGTTTGCAAAGGCATTTGAACAGGCTCTACAAATTCTTCAACTTCAATGACTTCTTGCACTTGCACCGGCGCAACAGTCTGAGCCGCCATTTCATAATGCGCACCTACGCCCGGCTTAAACGCGAAAGCAGCCTGCTGAGGCACCAATTCGGCACGCACGGCGTCAATTTTGGCGGCAAACTGGCTTTTGAGCATATTGCAGGCAAATTGGTTTTTACCATACACCACCCATACGCCGTTTTCTTCGCCCACGGTCAAAGGCGCAATCCATTGCGCAAACTGCCCGGCAGGCAACATTTCGTGAAGGCGGCAAAGGCACAGCGGCCAAAATTCAGCTAACGTCATGAGATTAAGCTCGGAAAATGGAAGATTTGGGAAATACAAGAAGGCAGAGCAGACAGGCAATCCGATAAAAATCAAATTTTTACGATACTCCCGCTGCTTTCAGACGGCCTTGCGCACAGAGAAAAGCAAGGTTGGACGATTATACCCATTCCGCTCTTTTTTATCCACAACCGCCGCAAAATTTTATCCACAAATTCTATCAATGCATAAAACTCGTTGTCACACTTTAGCCAACGAAAAGTTTTTATATTGATTGACAAAAGCAACAAATTGGAGTGTAATTCACAGTTTAATTATCTACCAATTTTTAGGAAACATCATGAAACGCACTTATCAACCTTCCGTTACCAAACGCAAACGCACCCACGGCTTCTTGGTTCGCTCCAAAACCCGCGGTGGTCGCGCAGTATTGGCTGCCCGTCGCGCCAAAGGCCGCAAACGCCTGGCTGTATAATTTTGAATTACGGCTTCTCGAAGCAGTATCGCTTATTAAAAACGGATGATTTTTCATCCGTTTTTGCGTTGAAAAACCGACGCAGCCGCGATTTGCTGCAAGTCTCCCAGTCCGCAGACAACGCGCTCGGCCATCCGCGCCTTGGTTTGGTTGTCAGCAAAAAGACCGCCAAACGCGCCCATGACCGCAATTATATGAAGCGCGTCATCCGCGACTGGTTCAGGCTGAATCAACACCAGCTGCCGCCGCATGATTTTGTTGTGCGCGTACGTCAGGCGTTTAATCGGGAAACTGCTCCGGAAGCCCGAAACCAACTTGCCCAGCTGATGAAAAAACGCCGATGAACACCCTGCTTTCCAAGCTCATCCTCGCACTCATCCGCTTTTACCAATACTGCATCAGCCCCCTCATTCCGCCGCGCTGCCGCTACACCCCGACTTGTTCACAATACGCGGTCGAAGCCGTCAAAAAATACGGCGCATTCAAAGGCGGATGGCTGGCAATCAAACGCATCGCACGATGCCATCCTTTCGGCGGACACGGACATGACCCTGTTCCATAATGCTGCTGTCAACCATTTAAAGAACACGATTTCCTTTAATTTCCCGTCGGTTTCTATATAATGCCGTCTGAAGCAGTTTTCATCTCGATTACCTATCCGTCAATTCCAGGAATCTCTTATGGATTTTAAAAGACTAATGGCGTTTTTTGCCATTTCAGTGGCAATTTTTGCCGGCTGGGAACATTTTTTCCCTAGCCCCAAACCTAATCCGGCGCAACAAGCCGCGCAACAGCAAACGGCCGCCGCTCCGGCAAAAGCCGCTGCCGAAGCCGCGCTTGCCCCGGCTTCTCCCATTACCGTTACCACGGACACAGTCAAAGCCGTCATCGACGAAAAAAGCGGCGACCTGCGCCAGCTGACCCTCTTGCAATACAAAGCAACCGGTGACGAACACAAACCTTTCGTCCTGTTTAACGACGGCAAAGAATACACCTACGTTGCCCAATCCGAGCTTTTGGACGCACAAGGCAACAACGTTCTGAAAGGCATCAGCTTTACCGCTCCGCAAAAACAATACAGTTTAGAAGGCGACAAAGTTGAAGTCCGCCTGAGCGCACCTGAAACCAACGGCCTGAAAATCGACAAAGTTTATACTTTTACCAAAGGCAGCTACTTGGTTAACGTCCGTTTCGACATTACCAACAGCAACGGCCAACCCGTCAACCTGAGCGCAGACTACCGCATCGTCCGCGACCACAGCGAACCTGAAGGCCAAGGCTACTTCACCCGCTCTTACGTCGGCCCGGTGGTTTACACCCCTGAAGGCGGCTTCCAAAAAGTCAGCTTCTCTGATTTGGACGACGATGCCAAATCCGGCAAATCCGAAGCCGAATACATCCGCAAAACCCCGACCGGCTGGCTCGGCATGATTGAACACCACTTCATGTCCACTTGGATTTTGCAACCTAAAGACGGCCAAAGCGTATGCACCGCAGGCGACTGCCGTATCGACATCAACCGTCGCAACGACAACCTGTACAGCGCAAGCGTCAGCGTGCCTTTAGCCGCCATTCAAGCCGGCGCGAAAGCCGAAACCGCCATCAATCTGTATGCCGGTCCGCAAACCACTTCCGTTATCGCCAATATCGCCGACAAACTGCAACTGGCCAAAGACTATGGCAAAGTACACTGGTTCGCCTCCCCGCTCTTCTGGCTCTTGAACCAACTGCACAACATCATCGGCAACTGGGGCTGGGCAATCATCGCTTTGACCATCATCGTCAAAGCCGTGCTGTACCCATTGACCAACGCCTCTTACCGCTCTATGGCAAAAATGCGTGCCGCCGCGCCTAAATTGCAAGCCATCAAAGAGAAATACGGCGATGACCGCATGGCGCAGCAACAAGCCATGATGCAGCTTTACAAAGACGAGAAAATCAATCCGCTGGGCGGCTGTCTGCCTATGCTGTTGCAAATCCCCGTCTTCATCGGCCTGTACTGGGCATTGTTCGCCTCTGTAGAATTGCGCCAAGCGCCTTGGTTGGGTTGGATTACCGACTTGAGCCGTCCGGATCCTTTCTACATCCTGCCTTTGATTATGGCGGCAACCATGTTTGCACAAACTTATCTGAATCCGCCGTCAACCGACCCTATGCAGGCGAAAATGATGAAAGTCATGCCTTTGATTTTCTCCATCATGTTCTTCTTCTTCCCTGCCGGTTTGGTTCTGTACTGGGTAGTCAACAACCTCTTGACCATCGCCCAACAATGGCACATCAACCGCAGCATCGAAAAACAACGCGCCCAAGGCGAAGTCGTTTCTTGATAAAAGCTTAGTCAACACAAAGGCCGTCTGTTGTTCAGACGGCCTTTTTTATTTCCCCAAACAAATACAGTTTGAAATTGAACCCAATCCAGTTTTAAGCGGCATGAAGCACAAAAATCGTCGGGCGTTTTTTCAAATTCGGCATTTCTTTTCTTTTCCGCCACTGCGCAATCGTCTGACTGATGATTTCCTGTGTCGGCAAAGTTAAATCCGTGGCCACGCACAAGCGCGTTTCAGGATGCAGGTTTTCCACCGCATCAGCCAACAACGCATCGTTGCGATACGGCGTTTCGATAAACAACTGCGTTTCATTCTGCTGGCGCGAACGTTGCTCCAAAGCCTTCAAACGCTGAATCCGCTCATTTTTTTCAGACGGCAGATAACCCTTAAATGCAAAGTTCTGCCCATTCGCACCTGAAGCCATCAGCGCCAGCAACAAGCTGGACGGGCCGACCAAAGGCCGTACTTCAAAACCGTGTTTATGCGCCAATGCCACCAAATTCGCGCCCGGATCGGCAACAGCCGGGCAACCTGCCTCGCTGACAATGCCCATACTGCGCCCTTCTTGCAAAGGTTTCAGCAATTCCGGTAAAGTCTTCAAATCCGTGTGTTCATTCAGCGTTTGCAAATTCAGCTCGCGGATAGGCGTAGTCACGCCCAAATGTTTCAAATGCGCACGCGCTGTTTTTTCCGCTTCCACGACAAAATCCGTCAGCCCGACAATCGCCTGTTGCTCATGCGGCAACAGGCATGGCGTATCAGGCGCACCCAAAGGGGTGGGAATCAAATACAAAATCGGTTTCATTCTTGCAACTCCAAAAAATCTCAGGCCGTCTGAACACATTCAGACGGCCTCAAACTATAAAACTTCCACACCTTCGTTTTTCAAAAAATCAATCAGACGGAAAATCGGAAGGCCGATCAAAGCATTCGGGTCCGTACTTTCAATCTGCTCCAACAAAGCAGCACCCAAACCCTCGCTCTTTGCCGCACCGGCACAATAAACCGCATCCGGCTCGCGTTCCAAATATCGGCTGATTTGCGCCTGCGTCAACTGTCGCATGGCAACCACCGTATGATCGACATGATGCTGAACCTTGCCCGTAGCAGTATTCAAAAGCACGATTGCGCTGTAAAATTCAATCCGTTTTCCGCTTAAGTCCGCCAGCATCTGTTGTGCATTTGCGACGTTCATCGGCTTGCCCAATTGACGTCCTTCGCACCATGCGACTTGGTCTGCACCGATAATCAGCGCAACAGGGAAAGTTGCCGCCAATGAACGGGCTTTGCCTTCCGCCAAACGCAGCGCCGTCTCGCCTGCATGCTCGCCCGCAATAGGCGTTTCGTCAAAATCAGGCGATGCCGTCTGAAAATCGATACCCAAACGGCGAAGCTGTCCGCAGCGGAAAACCGAACTCGACCCTAAAACCAAAGGCAGTTTTACTTCCATATTTTTACTTAAAAACATTGACGTTAGACTGCCGAAATTATATCATACTCCGTTTATGTCATACCCTAATTTGATTGACCCAGAAGTTTTCGCCGCCGAAGGGCAGAATCTGCAAGGCAGCTTCCTGCTCGAAGAATTGGATGAACGAGTCAGTTCGCACGATTATCCGGCCGACAAACAGACACGCGTGTCGTTTACGCTGCAAGGCGGTCGCGACCGGTTGCAACGTCTGTTTCTCGATTTAAACGTCAAAGCCGACATGCCCCTGATTTGCCAGCGTTGCATTACGCCCATGCCGTTTCTGCTCGATGAAACCAGCCGTATCGTCCTGTTTGCCGATGAAGAGAGTTTGGACGAAGCCATGCTTGCCGATGAAGAATTGGAAGGCATGCTGCTCGAAAAAGAGCTTGACGTGCGGACTCTGGTTGAAGACCAAATCCTGATGTCGCTCCCTTTCTCCCCTCGACACGAAGACTGCGGCAACAATGGAACACTGGATGAAGTCAATCGGGACAAACCAAACCCCTTCGCTGTTTTAGCAGGTTTGAAAAGCAGTTAATTAGGACACAGTTTATTTATCTAGGAGCTTGAAATGGCCGTTCAACAAAACAAAAAATCCCCTTCTAAACGCGGTATGCACCGTTCACACGACGCTCTGACTGCGCCTTCTCTGTCTGTTGACAGCGCAACCGGCGAAGTACATCGTCCACACCACATTTCTCCAAACGGTATGTACCGTGGCCGTAAAGTGGTAAAAGCTAAAGGCGAATAATCCGTTCGTCTGACTGAAAAAGCCAGAATATTGCCATGCAATGACTGGCTTTTTTGCATTGCACCCTGTATTTTCCTCTTCGGAAGCACACCATGAAACGTAAAATCTGGTACACCTACGACGACATCCACCGCGTAATCAAAGGATTGGCGGAAAAAATCCAAAACTCCGGCACCAAATACGATGCCATGATTGCCATTGGCGGCGGCGGTTTTATCCCTGCCCGCATGTTGCGCTGCTTCTTAGAAATTCCGATTTACGCCGTAACCACAGCCTACTACGACAACGATAACGAAGGTCAAGTTACCGAGGAAGTGAAAAAAGTCCAATGGCTTGATCCCGTTCCAGATGTCCTGAAAGGCAAAAACGTACTGGTCGTCGACGAAGTGGACGATAGCCGCGTTACCATGGAATTTTGCCTGAACGAATTGCTGAAAGAAGATTTCGGCACCGTCGGCGTGGCAGTATTGCATGAAAAAATCAAAGCCAAAGTCGGCAAAATTCCTGAAGGTGTCCCTTATTTCAGCGGCATTACCGTTGAAGACTGGTGGATCAACTATCCTTGGGACGCGCTGGACATTGACGAACACAACAAATTGGCCGCGCAAAACCAATAAATCTGGCACGACCGTCGCAACAAGCCTTTTCATCTGATTTTCAATTCAATTTCCTGAAAATCAGATGAGAGTGCTTGTCCGATTGTTTGAGGCCGTCTGAAACACACAAACCGGAGAACAACATGATTACACTGGCCGTAGATGCCATGGGCGGAGATGCAGGCCTTGCGATGACCGTCCCCGGTGCAGTGGATTTCCTGAAACAGCAATCCGACGTACATCTGATTATGGTCGGAGATGAAGCAGCAGTCCGCCAAGCATTAAGCTCGGCAGGCGCGCCTATGGACCGCATTACCGTCTGCCATGCAGCGCAAGTCGTCGAAATGGATGAAGCGCCGCAATCCGCGCTGAAAAACAAAAAAGAATCATCCATGCGCATCGCCATCAACCAAGTCAAAGAAGGCAATGCACAAGCCGCCGTATCGGCAGGCAATACCGGCGCACTGATGGCGACCGCCCGATTCGTTCTCAAAACCATTCCCGGCATTGAGCGCCCTGCTATCGCCAAATTCCTGCCTTCCGACAGCGAACACGTTACTCTGGCTTTGGATTTGGGAGCTAACGTCGACTGTACGCCCGAACAACTGGTTCAATTTGCCATCATCGGCAGCGAGCTGGTATACGCATTGCACCCTGAAAAAGGCAGTCCGCGTGTCGCCCTTTTGAACGTCGGCACAGAAGACATCAAGGGTACGGATGCCGTCAAACAAACCTTTAAACTGTTGAGTAGCAGCAAACTCAACTTTATCGGCAATATCGAAAGCAACAGCGTTTTGTATGGCGAAGCTGATGTCATTGTCGCAGACGGTTTTGTTGGCAACGTTATGCTCAAAACCATCGAAGGCGCGGTTAAATTCATGAGCGGCGCCATCCGCCGTGAATTCCAAAGCACCCTGTTCAACAAACTTGCCGCCATTGCCGCCCTGCCCGCACTCAAAGGCTTGAAAGGCAAACTGGATCCGCGCAAATTTAACGGCGCCATCCTGCTTGGTTTACGCGGTATCGTGATTAAGAGCCACGGTGGAACCGACGAAGTCGGCTTCCGTTATGCTTTGGAAGAAGCCTACCATGAAGCCAAATCCGCCGGACTCGCACAAATCGAACAAGGCGTAGCCACCCAGCTGGCTGCTTTGGAAGCCGCCAAAGCAGCAGCCGAACTGGAAGAAACCGCTACTCCAACAACGGAAGCTTAAGGCTGATATATACAGGCCGTCTGAAACTCCAAAATGTTCAGACGGCCTGTTTTTATCTTTAATCACCGACTTCATTCTTAATATTGGGAATTTTCCCATTTTCGCTTACAATACCCGACTATCTGAATCAACTCTCTAAAAAGGCCGTTCTCATGCAATATGCCAAAATTTCCGGTACAGGCAGCTACCTTCCTGCCAACCGCGTCAGCAATGACGACCTTGCCAAAAAAGTGGACACTTCCGACGAGTGGATTACCACGCGTACAGGTATCAAATTTCGCCATATTGCAGACGACAGCGAAAAAACCAGCGACTTGGCCGCCGAGTCAGCATGCCGTGCCTTGGCAGATGCCGATTTGCAGGCTGACGATATCGATCTGATTATCGTCGCCACAGCCACTCCCGATATGCAGTTCCCTTCTACGGCAACCATCGTGCAGCAAAAATTGGACATTGCCAACGGCTGCCCTGCCTTCGACGTACAAGCCGTGTGCGCCGGTTTTATGTATGCCATGACCACTGCCAATGCCTATATCAAAAGCGGCATGGCAAAAAATGCTTTGGTGATCGGCGCGGAAACCTTCAGCCGCATCGTCGATTGGAACGACCGCACCACCTGTGTCCTCTTTGGTGACGGTGCGGGCGCGGTTGTCTTAAGCGCATCTGACGAACCGGGCATCATCCACGGCAAACTCAAAGCCGACGGCAACTACCTCAACCTTTTGAACGTCCCCGGACAAATCGCCAACGGCCAGATTTGCGGTTCGCCCTACATCAGCATGGACGGCCCCGGCGTATTCAAGTTTGCCGTCAAAATGCTGTCAAAAATCGCCGATGACGTTATCGAAGAAGCCGGTTACACCACCGATCAAATCGATTGGCTTGTACCGCACCAAGCCAATAAGCGCATTATCGACTCTACCGCCAAACACTTAGGCTTGAGCATGGATAAAGTGATCTTAACCGTCCAAGACCACGGCAACACTTCCGCAGCCTCCATTCCACTGGCACTGGATGTCGGTATTAAAAACGGCCAAATCAAACGCGGACAAAACCTCTTGCTCGAAGGCATCGGCGGCGGTTTTGCCTGGGGTGCGGTCTTAGTAAAATACTAACGGTTGGGCCGTCTGAACATCCCTTTCAGACAGCCTATTCTGCTAAAACCCATGAAATCCCTAACGTTTGCACTCTGCATCAGCAGCCTGTTTTTAAGCATAACGGCTATAATATTGCCCAAACTGGCAATCGCCTATCTCGCACTGAGTGCATACGTTTTCCTGCTTTACTACCTAGACAAACAGCGCGCACGCAACCACGGCAGACGCATACCCGAAGCAAAATTGCACCTGCTCAATCTGCTTGGCGGCTGACCGGGCGGTTATTGCAGCAGCCTCGCATTCCGGCATAAAACCAGCAAACTCAGTTTTGTCCGCACCTTCCGGCTGACCGCTGCAACCAATACTGTCGCCACCCTCCTTCTGCTGGCAGACACCCTCAAACATTCAAACCAATAAGGAATTACCATGTCTTTCGCATTCTTCTTCCCCGGACAAGGCTCACAAAGCCTAGGCATGATGAACGGCTTTGCCGAGCAAGCCATCGTTAAAGTCACATTTGACGAAGCTTCCGCCGTATTGGGTCAAGACCTGTGGGCAATGATTAACGGCGAAGATGCCGAATTAATCGGACAAACCGTCAACACCCAGCCCATCATGCTGGCTGCCGGCATTGCCACCTACCGCGCCTACTTGGAAGCCGGCGGTAAAATCCCTACCGTCGTTGCAGGCCACAGCCTCGGCGAATACACCGCCCTCGTCGCTGCCGGCGCATTAGATTTTGCAGACGCGGTCAAACTGGTTCGCCTGCGCGCCGAACTCATGCAATCTGCCGTACCTCAAGGCGTAGGCGCAATGGCCGCTATTTTGGGTTTGGAAGACGAACAAGTAAAAGCCATTTGTGCCGAAGCTGCACAAGGCGAAGTCGTTGAAGCCGTCAACTTCAACTCTCCAGGCCAAGTTGTGATTGCCGGCAACACTGCCGCAGTCGAACGCGCCATGGCCGCCGCCAAAGAAGCCGGAGCCAAACGCGCCCTGCCGCTGCCTGTTTCCGTACCCTCACATTGCAGCCTCATGCAGCCTGCAGCGGAAAAACTTGCCGAAGCACTGAAAGACATCACCATCAAACAACCGCAAATCCGCGTCATCCATAACGCCGATGTCGCTTCTTATGATGATGCCGACAAAATCAAAGATGCCTTGGTACGCCAACTGTACAGCCCGGTGCGCTGGACAGAAACCGTCAACGCACTTGTCTCCGAAGGCATCACCGAATCCGCCGAATGCGGCCCCGGCAAAGTCCTCGCAGGCCTCGCCAAACGCATCAACAAAGAAGCCGCGTGCAGCGCATTGACCAATGCCGACCAAGTAGCTGCATTTATCGAAGCCCACTAAAACGTTTTCAGACGGCCTTATCCTGTCAGGCAAGGCCGTCTGAAAAATTAGCCCACTTCAATCCGAATACATTATGAAAAAAACCATTATTCTTGCCGTTCCCTACATGTACGGACTGGATCAATGTATCGAAAAAAATCTGCGTTTTCTTGGCTTTGATGTCATTAATCTGTGCTATGACGACCGAGATTCCTATTATCCGAACTTGGGCAGCAGACTCAAAAACCTCTACCACAAACACATCGCCAAAGACGGCAACTATAAAAAATACCTCAAATACAGCCGACACCTTGACGACATTCAGCAAAAACTGGCCTCACTAAACGGCAAAAAAGCCGATTATGCGCTCTGTATCCGCGCCAATATTTACCCAAAAGAAATCATCGCCACCATCCGCGAACACAGCAATGTTTGCGTGAATTATCAATGGGATGGCGTAGGTCGATTTCCAGATATTATTGAATATTTGGATTATTTTGACCAATGCTGGGTTTTCGACCCCGACGATATTCAAAAATATCCGCAATGCCATTTCAAAGCCACCACCAATTTTTACTTTGACTTTCCCGTGGCGGAATATGCACCCACCAACAAACTCTACTTTTTAGGCGGCTACGAACTCAGGCGCGAAGAGCAAACCAAACGTTTTATCCAAGAAACCGAACGCCTCAACCTACCCTTGGATTTTCATATCTACTGCAAAGACGACAGGGCTGAAAAAGCCTTCGGACACAACGGCATCCGCTATCTTGACCGCAGCAGCATCCTCAGCTTTGAAGAAAACCTCAGCCAAGTGCAAAGTTGCGGCGCAGTCGTCGATTTTGCACAATTCGAACATTACGGCTTATCATTCCGTATCTTTGATGCGTTACGTTTCGATAAAAAACTAATTACCACCAACAAACATATCTTGGAGACCGACCTATACCACCCAGACCGCGTGTTCGTATGGGACGGCGGTAATTTAGACGCATTGCCTGAATTTTTGGCACGCCCGTATCAGCAACCTGCCCCTGAAATCAAAGCCTATTATTCGTTTACACAATGGCTAAACCGCCTACTCGGCATTGATTAACCCTATTGCCTATGGCAAATATCCTTGCCTGACAAAATATTACATTGAATACATTATGAGTAAGAAAAAAGTCATTCTCGCCATGCCGGAACTCTTCAAAATCCATGAACTCATTATTGAGAACTTAGAAAAATGTGGATTTGAAGTGCTGTCTCTGACCTATGAAGAAAAAGAGTTCAAATACAAAAATGTATTTCAACGGCTGAAAAAGATCTGGTATCGAAATATTCTTGGACAAAAAGACTTCAAAAAACGGACCATGTTCCGCGCCGTAGAAGAACGCCTCAATACCCTGTTAAGCGAACATCCCGAACAAGCGGATTATTGCTTCATGATTTGGCTGGGCGCCTACCCGAAAGACTTCATCGCCAAGCTCAGAGCGCATTCAAAATTAATGGTGTATTACAACTGGGAAGCCCTGACCTTCTTAAAAGAAGACTTCGACAACATCGAATTTTTCGACAAATTTTACTTTTTCGATCCGTTTGACCAAGGCAAACACCCCGAATACGCCGAAAAACTCTTTCCAACCACCAGCTTCTACTTTGACAGCTTCAGGCCGTCTGAAAACCCGCAAAACAAAATCTTGTTTATCGGTTCGTACGCTGCCGACCGCAACAGCGACATCCGTGCATTTTGCGAAGCTGCACGTTCAATCGGTTTAGAAATAGATTTCCGCTTGGCCAGTAAGAAAATCGAAGAAGAAAAAGCGGCTTTGGGCATTCCCGAAGTCGAGTTCTTCTCATTTGAAAACGCCCTCTCCTATCGTCAAAACTTAGAAGAAGCGGCCAAATCCTCCGTATTGGTAGATTTCCTCAACCGCAAGCACTACGGTCTCTCTCTGCGGATTTTCGAAGCTATTGGTTTGGACAAAAAACTGATTACGACCAATCCGACCATCATACATTACGATTTTTATCACCCGAACAATATGTTCTACTGGGACGGAAGCAACCTTGAAGAACTCAAAGCCTTCCTGACCTTGCCGTATGTACCGCTTGCCCCAGGCTTGAAGCACAAATACAGCTTCAGCAACTGGATCAGCTGCGCATTTGATATTGAACCGAATATCCCTATCGGATTACCTGAAATCGATAGAGAAGTTGTGGAGAATTTAAATGTTTGATAGAGAAAAATTAGTATTAGAAACTGTTCATATCCGCAAACGAGAATTCATTAAACAGCCGAAACATATTGTTTATGCAGCCGATCAAAACTATATCAAACACATCGGCACTGCGTTACTTTCTGTGCTGCAAAACAATACCAGTCCAATACATTTTCATTTGTTAGTTAGTGGTTCAGAAGGTTATGATTTTAATATTTTCGATCAAATTGAAACATCAAATCAAAACTACGCGATAAGCGTTTACCATTTAAATACAGAATACTTTTCTACCCTGCAGACTACCCATTATTTTACTATCGCTATGTATTACCGTATGAGTATCCCTTGCTTATTAAAAGGTATTACTCATACTGCGCTTTATTTAGATACTGATGTACTGTGCTTGGGCAACATTGATGATTTATTTGAAATCGACATTTCAAATTCTTTGATTGCTGCCGTACCTGATGCAATCTTATACAGAGCATATATAAAACAACTCAATCAATTTGGTTTTACAGATACTGAGCCTTATTTCAACTCTGGGGTCATTCTATTCAATATTGACAAATGGAATGATATGGCAATAGATAAAATTTTGTCTGAAAAAATGCAAGCCGTAGAAAAACAGAATTTTAAACTCTCCTGTCCAGACCAAGATATTTTGAATTTAGCCTGTATAGGTCATGTACACTGGCTTTCAGAAAACTTTAACTGGATACATTGGCATCAAAAATACAGTGAATTAATCGACAATCCCAACAATATCCGCTTAGTCCATTTTGTTGGTCATATCAAACCGTGGCATCAATTAGGCTTCCACCCTGCATATGATCAATATTTTAAGAATTCCCCATGGAATAACGGATATCTAGAACAACCTCTATCAACTTGGTTGCCCTTTCCAAATCCTAAAAGGAAATTTAGACAAGCAGCCAAACGGCTTTGGAAACAAGGACAAAAAAAGCAAGCATGGGCATACTACAGAGAATATTTATTACGAAGAATCAACAAACGACGGTATCAAGCACCCTCCCCAGGTAAATAAGGCCGTCTGAAACCATTTTTCCAATCTCAATTAAGGAATAAAACATGAGTACACAAGATTTAAGCGGCAAAATCGCTTTGGTAACCGGCGCATCGCGCGGTATTGGTGCGGCGATTGCCGATACTTTGGCTGCGGCCGGTGCAAAAGTTATCGGCACAGCCACCAGTGAGAGCGGTGCGGCTGCAATCGGCGAACGCTTGGCACAATGGGGCGGCGAAGGCCGTGCATTGAATTCTGCCGAGCCTGAAACCATCGAAAACCTGATTGCCGACATCGAAAAAGAATTCGGCAAACTGGATATTCTGGTCAACAACGCCGGCATTACCCGCGACAATCTCCTGATGCGCATGAAAGAGGAAGAATGGGACGACATCATGCAGGTTAACCTCAAATCTGTGTTCCGCGCCTCCAAAGCCGTATTGCGCGGCATGATGAAACAGCGTACTGGCCGCATCATCAACATCACATCTGTTGTCGGCGTGATGGGCAATGCCGGCCAAACCAACTATGCGGCTGCAAAAGCAGGCTTAATCGGCTTCTCCAAATCTATGGCGCGTGAAGTCGGCAGCCGTGGCATTACCGTCAACTGTGTCGCCCCCGGCTTTATCGACACCGATATGACCCGCGCCCTGCCGGAAGAAACCCGCAAAACCTTTGAAGCGCAAACTTCTTTGGGCAAATTCGGTGAAGCGCAAGATATTGCCGATGCAGTCTTGTTCTTGGCTTCTGATCAGGCAAAATACATTACCGGTCAGACACTTCATGTCAACGGCGGCATGTTGATGCCTTAAACCGTTTATTTAAAGGCCGTCTGAATATTTCAGACGGCCCTTTTTGTCAATCAAAACACTACTTTACATTCTATCTTGATATAATCTTAATAATCCGTTAGATAACGCTCGAAACAGTAAGTCCAAATAAGCATGATACGGGAAATCAAATTGCAGAAATGAAGTTCATTCTGTGCGTTTTTATTTGGGTTTGCTGTCGGTTTTCGACGTGTTTCAGACGGCCTATATAACAATAGCTACTTTTAACGAAAGGCCGCCCACTCTATGCACGAATTCTCCCTCGGTCCCATTGTCATTGTCCTGTTGGTTTCCGTCATTACGGTTATCTGCTGTCGCAAGTTCAACATTCCTTCCATGCTCGGTTATCTTTTGGTCGGTTTTATTGCCGGTCCGGGTATGTTCAAACTGATTCCGCAAAGCCATGCTACCGACTATTTGGGCGAAATCGGCATTGTGTTCTTGATGTTCAGCATCGGTCTCGAATTCTCCCTGCCCAAACTCAAAGCCATGCGCCGCCTCGTATTCGGCTTGGGCGGTTTGCAAGTCATCATTACCATGCTCTCGATTATGGGCATTTTGATGGCAATGGGCACGCCGTTTAACTGGGCGTTTGCCACTGCGGGTGCACTGACCATGTCGTCCACCGCTATCGTCAGCCGCATTCTGTCGGAGAAAACCGAGCTGGGTCAGCCGCATGGTCAAATGGCCATGGGTGTTTTGCTGATGCAAGATATTGCCGTTGTACCGCTGATGATTCTGATTCCGGCACTTGCCGGCGGTAGCGAAGGCAACTTATGGGTAGAGCTGGGCTTGGCCGGTTTGAAAATGTTACTGACCTTGGGCATTTTGTTCGTTATCGGCAGCCGTGTGATGTCGCGCTGGTTCAGACTGGTTGCCAAACGCAAATCGTCCGAACTCTTCATGATCAACGTTTTGCTGGTTACTTTGGGCGTGGCCTATCTGACAGAGCTTGAAGGCCTGTCTATGGCATTGGGCGCATTCGTTGCCGGTATGCTGCTTTCCGAAACCGAATACCGCATTCAGGTGGAAGACGACATCCGTCCATTCCGCGATATCCTGCTGGGCTTCTTCTTCATTACCGTCGGTATGAAGCTGGATGTTCAGGCGCTGATCGGCAACTGGCAGCAAATCCTGATTTTGTTGGCAATCCTGTTGGTCTTGAAAGCACTGGTCGTCTTCATCATCGCTTTGCGCATGAAAAACCCTACGAGCGACAGCCTCAAGAGTGCGCTTTATTTAGCACAAGGCGGCGAGTTCGGCTTTGTGATGCTGGCTATTTCCAGCAAAATCAATATGGTTTCGCCCGAGTTGGAACAAGCGGCCACTGCAGCCGTCTTGCTCTCCATGATTGCCGCACCATTCATTTTGGGCAGCAGCGATGCCATCGTCAGCCGCTTCGTCAAATCCGACTGGGACATGAAAGCCTTGGACTTGCACTCCATGCTGGTGGAAACCATGAGCAAATCCGAACACGTCCTGATTATCGGTTTCGGACGCGGCGGTCAATCGGTTGCCCGTGTATTGGCGCAAGAAGGTATCCCCTACTTTGCACTTGACTTGGATATTGCCCGCGTACAAGTGGCACGCAACGCAGGCGAACCGGTTTCCTTTGGCGATGCCAAACGCCGTGAAGTCTTGGAAGCCGCCGGCTTGGGGCGCGCCAAAATGGTGGTCATCACGCTGAACAATATGCACGAGACCCAACATGTTCTCGGCAACATCATGTCCATGCATCCGAGCATGCCGGTTTATGTTCGCGCCACCAATGACGATTACGTTAAAACCTTTACCGAAATGGGTGCTGAAGAAACCGTCTCCGATACCAAAGAAACCAGCCTGGTGCTGGCAAGCTATGCCATGTTGGGCCACGGCCTTTCCTACAACCATGTTTATCAAACCATAACCCACATCCGTCACAGCCGCTATGCATCTTTGCAAGACTTGTTTGTCGGCAGTGATGATGACAGCTTCTCCGACGAAGACAGCAAGGCCGTCTGCCGCCATGCCTTCCCATTGCAAGGCGAGGCACATGCCATCGGTAAAACCATCCGTGAATTGCCCTTGACCGCCCATCATCTGAAACTATTGTTTATCCGCCGCAATACCGGAAAAATCCAAGACCTTGACCCTGATTTCGTTCTGGAAACCGGCGACATTTTGGTTGTCGCAGGCAAACAGGAAGAAATTATTTCCTTTGAAAACTGGTGCTTGCAGGGAGACATCTAATTATCGGCAAATAAATCTTGCGCGCATCAGGATTTTTTGGTTTAATAACGTCTTCGCAATTTTGCGCATGGGTGATTAGCTCAGTTGGTAGAGCGTCTGCCTTACAAGCAGAATGTCGGCGGTTCGACTCCGTCATCACCCACCAA